>DLFX01000017.1 GCA_002482405.1 Firmicutes bacterium UBA7709
TGCCTGAATTTTTTTTGAATTCATCCACCACCTCCGACAGGCTGAGATTCTCCCTGTACGGCCGGCGGCTCGTCATCGCGTCATAAGCGTCCGCAATGGCAATAATTTTCGACTGCAGCGGAATTTCCTCATCCTTCAGCTGCCTGGGATACCCGTTTCCGTCGATCCTCTCATGATGATGGAGCACGTATTTTGCAATGGGTGCAAACTCATTGACCGATCGGAGAATATGGTAGCCGATCTCCGGGTGGCGCATCATGTCGGCCCATTCGGCGTCCGTCAGCTTTCCCCGTTTATTGAGCAGGCTTTCATCGATCCCGATCTTGCCGATATCGTGGAGAAGCCCCGCCATCCGCAGCTCCCGCACCGTATCCGGGCTCAGCTTCAGGGCGTTTCCGATCAGCTCACAAAGCCTGCTGACCCTTTCGCAGTGAAGCTGTTCCCCCTTGTTCTTCTGATAGAGGGTCTTTGTGATCTGCTTGATGGTCTCATCCCTCATGTTGGCGCTTTCCGCAAGCTTGTTGCGGTACATGTTATCCTCGGCCTGCAAAAACACCTTGCCGAGGTCTTCTTTCAGAGAGTGCTTCGTCGCCCACCCGAAAGATACGGACCAGATGATATGGACCCTCTGCTGTTCGGAAATGGAGCGGTTGATGCGCTCGATGATTTTCTGCGCCTCGCTTTCATCTGTTTTGGGAAGGAGCATCACGAACTCGTCTCCTCCGATTCGCGCGATCATGTCCTCCGCCCGGCACTCCTTCCGGAATACCTGGGCAATCTCCTTCAGAAGGTTGTCCCCAAGTGAATGTCCGAAAGCGTCATTGGTCAGCTTCAGGCCGTTCACATCTGCCAGTACCAGCGTAATCGGAAGGTTTCGGCTCGTATTGATTCGCTTCAGTTCCTCTTCATAGAACCTGCGGTTGTAAAGTCCCGTGAGCTGATCGTAATAGCTCAGATACAGTATTTCTTCCTCCGCTTTTTTGCGGGACGTGATATCTTCAATCATGCACAGATGGCTTTTCTCTTGAAACCGTTCCGATTGGAACGGCGTCACGGTGATGTTCACCCAGGCTTCCGATCCGTCGGGCCTGATAAATCTCTTTTCTGTCGAAAATCCGGATGGTTTGTTTTCCAGCATCCGGCCGATCCGGTTGAGTTCTTCCTCAAGTGCGTCGGACTGGAAGGTTTGAACCAGATTCAGATCCAGAATTCCTTCCGGCTCTCTCCCCAGAATTTCCACAAACCTCTTATTGACCTGGGTTGCCTTTCCGGTTTTGGTATCGAAAATCCCGATCCCGAGAGGCGCCTCCTCAAAGATGGTCCGGAACCGCTCCTCGCTATGGATGAGTTCTTCATACGCGGCGATGCATCCATCCTCACAGTCCTGCTCCCGCACAGCAAAAGGAAGGCTGTCAATGATAGCCTCCAGCTTCGCAATATGCAACAGTAACTCCTCTTTCGACTTTTCCTTTTCCATTTCCATTTTACATTTCATAAATAAAAATTTGGAACTCGTACCTATATTATCTATCAAAAAAAACGATTGTCAATGGATTATCATTCAAAAAATATGTCACATTGAAACAAATTTAGCGATATCGAAATTGTTCTCCAAAAGAGTCCAGTTCTGCGGGAACGGATATCCCAGCGCCCAATAGCTGATCCCCTCCAAACCGTATTCCTTCACAGCGTCAAACTTCGCCTGAGCGCTTCTCGCATCTTCAAACCAGACCTCGTGAAGCCTGCCCTGATTGTCCGTATACCTGAAAAACGGGGATTGCGCGGCTTCGTCAAACCGGATCACAGAATTGTGCGCGATCGCCCGCAGGAGCGCTTCCTGGCTGCTGAAGGTTTCCGCTTCCCGGCCCTGCTCATGGGGCAACAGCCAGTCCCGGGCGTAGATTTCAAAGCCGAAATATATCTTTTCCCGGGGAATTACCGTAACGGCATAATCCAGGACCCTCCTGATCTGATTCATCGGAGAAATCGCCTGGGGAGGGCCGTACCTGTATCCCCACTCGTAAGTCATCAGGATTACAAAATCGAGAAGTTCGCCGTGGACGGGATAATCGATCGCTTCATACAATATCCCTCTCTGATCCGGCCCTATCTTCGGCGCCACCGCAGAGGAGACGAAAAAGCCCTCGGCATGAAGGCTTTCCGCAACCACGCGAAGGAAATGATTGTACGCCTCTCTGTCCTCCGGCAGCACGCCTTCAAAATCGACGTTCAAACCGAGGTATCCCTTTCGGCGCATGATATCGATGACTTGATACACGAGGTTTTCGATTGCCGCCTGATTATTCAAAAATGCGTGTGCGACGTCCTGACCCGCCTTATTCCACGCGAAGTTGACGATGCACATCATAGGAACCGCCTGAACCGCAAGGGCCGCCTGAATCAACGGCTCATCGTCGATCTGAATGAGTCCCCCATTTTCATCTACCCTGTAAGAAAACGGCGTAAAGATGGTAAGATATGGCCCTGCCTCATAGACGATGGATTCCTCCCCTTCGCCCAGAAAGTACTGATACCCGTTCACTGAGACGGGAGTTCTGGGGATAGCGGGAACAGCCGTTGGAATGATCAGGGACTGTCCGGTCAGCAAGTGATCCGGATTGGGAAGCCCGTTCGCTTTGATGATGCTTTCCCGCGATACCCGAAAGGCTTCGGAAAGCTGTGAAATCTGGTCTCCCGGTTCAACGGTATAGATGAACATACAAAAACACCCTTTCTTCATCAATAATTTATTCTATTGATAAGAAGGGCGTTACATGCTATAAATTTTCGACAAACTGAATTTTCAGTCCGTTGGGATCAAGGACAAAGAAGAACTTCGTATGGGGGTTTGGGGAAATCGGGCCGCTGAGAAGCTTGACGCCCTTCTCTTCCAGGAACGCGATCTTCCCGTCAACCGAGCTGACCTCAAATCCTAATGAAATGTCGGTTCCAAGGTTTACGTTTTCCGTTTTTTCATTGGAAATCAATTCCAGCTTCGTTTCGCCGTCTCCTAAAAAGCATATCTCCGATCCGGGTCCGGCGCCGAATCTTCTGTCCAGAGACAGACCGACGATCTCCTGATAAAATTTCAGGGATTCCTCCATATTCTTAACATTGATAGTCGTCCATAAAAATGCCATTTCCCTTACCTTTTCCTTTCTGCTCATTGCTCTTACTGTTCTCTTTCTTGTCTATATTATCGTCCTTTTCTCTCTCGTTTACAACCATTTTTTCTTCTCATGCATTTGTACATAAAACCGGCTGAAGATGCTCTCTTCAGCCGGCCCATATGTTTTTCTCTGATGAGTCGAATTATTCGATTTCGACTTTTTCCACTTTTGCAACTCTTTCCTGCCGCGGCACTGTGATGTTCAGCATGCCGCTGTCCAGCTTCGCCTTGATCCCCTTTGAATCCGCGTCCTCAAGATAGATGCTGCGGCTCATAGAAGAAAATCTGCTTTCTCTGTGGATGTAGTTTTTCTTTTCCTCGTTGATTTTCTCTTCTCTCTTTACTGAGATGGTCAGTCTGCCGTCGTTCAGATCCACGTTGATCTCATCTTTGTTTACGCCGGGCAGTTCGGCTTCGATC
The DNA here is from genome assembly GCA_002482405.1 of Firmicutes bacterium UBA7709. The sequence goes on from DLFX01000017.1 coordinate 3,590, forward strand.
AGGTATTCGCTGTCGTTTTGCTGAACGTTGATTTTGAAGGTATCCCTCTCAAGGCTCCGTCTCGGTGACCAATTATCACTGAAAAAGTCATCAAGCATGTTATAGAAGTCTCCAAATCCGGTACTCAGCAAACCATTGTCCTTCCTATTGAACGGTACCAATCCTGTCATGATTAACAACTCCTTTCAAATTATTATCATCATTTTTGTTAGCACTCTATATCGATGAGTGCTAATTCTTTTATACTCCTTTTTTTCAAAATAATCAATAGTATTTTTGATTTTTATAAAAAATTTTTTTAACTGGAGCGGAGGCCGCGCCCGCAGCTCTCGCCCGATTGCAAATGACAACATTTTTTTTAACACATTCTTTACATGGATTTTATATGTTCTTAATTATTGAGTATTATCATGGAGTCATAAATAAGATAGAAAAAGGAGGTGAAAAATATTGAGGAAATTGAATTTATGCATCGACATCGACGGCACCGTTACGGAACCGTACTACTGGCTGGCAAGGGCTAACCGCTATTTCGGCAGGGAGCTCAAACCGGAAGATATCACAGTTTACGAGATCCATAAGGCGCTGGGTATCGACCAGGACGATTACGACGAGTTCTACGAGTTGTATGGGAAACTGCTGCACAAGGAAGCTGAGGCGAGATTCGGCGCAAGCGAAACGATCCGCGATCTCTACCGGCAGCACGGCATCCACTTTGTAACCGCCAGGGAAGAGAAGCTCAGAGATACGAGCATCGAATGGCTGGAAAAGCACAAAATGCCTATGGACAGCATCTGCCTGCTGGGGCATCCCAACAAGGTGGAGAAGGCGAAGGAGCTGAAATCGGACCTCTTCATCGAGGACAGTTACAGCAACGCGCTTCAGCTTGCAAAGGCAGGATTCGAGGTTCTGCTGATCGACTGCTCATACAACAAAGGGCCGCTGCCGCAGAATGTGACTCGGGTAAAAAACTGGTTTGAAATCGCGGAGATCGCAGAAGCCAGGTCGGAAAGCCTCAGGACAGTATCCTGATCAGCCGATAGCAGAAAAGACAAATAAAAGGTACTTAAAAA
>DLFX01000168.1:0-11243 GCA_002482405.1 Firmicutes bacterium UBA7709
TTGTAAAAAAGGTTGAATTTTCTGTATTTTCAATGCTTTTTACCCTTCCGGGACAGACGGATGCCGACGTTGGCACACTTGTTGCTTATTATATAGTACAGTAGCCAAAAAATTCTATACAAAAGGCAAAGATAGAATGGCTTATTTTTAATGATAATAATTTTAAGTAAGGAGAGTAGAAAAATGGAAAATGTAAAAGTAATTATTTGGGGTCTTGGAGCAATGGGCGGCGGCATGGCTGACATGCTTCTGAAGAAGAAGGGCGTTGAGATCGTTGGCGTAGCCGGAAGAGGCGCAAAGGTCGGCAAGAGCATGTACGATTTCATCAAAACTCCAAAGGGTGACAGACCGGACGTCATCATCGGCACTCCGGAGGATGTGATCAAGGAGAAGGCCGCGGACGTCGTTCTGTGCTGCACAGACTCCTTCACAAAAAATGCTTTTGACAGATTGAAGTTCGTTCTGGAGAAGAAGATCAACGTAGTTTCCAGCGCGGAAGAGATGTCCTATCCAAAGGCGAAGAATCCCGAGCTGGCTGAGGAACTCGACAAGATCGCAAAAGCAAACGGCGTTTCCATTTTAGGTACCGGAATCAATCCCGGCTTGATTATGGACCTGCTCGTAATCCTTTGGACCGGCTGCTGTGAAGATGTTGAGCATATCGTTTCAAGAAGAGTAAACAGCCTGTCGCCCTTCGGGCCTGCCGTTATGGAAGAGCAGGGAATCGGAATCACCGTCGACGATTTTAAGAAAGGCGTTGAAACAGGAAAATTAGCAGGACATGTCGGCTTTAACGAATCCATCAATATGATTGCGGACGCAATCGGCTGGAAGGTGGAAAAAGTAACCCAGTCCATGGATCCCATCGTTACGGACGTTGACAGAAAATCACCTTACGGCTTTGCGAAAGCCGGCGATGTCGCAGGCGTCGCAATGAAGGGCTTCGGATATATCGACGGCGAATTGAAGATCGAAATGGACCATCCGCAGCAGATCGAGCCGGAGCAGGTCGGCGTTAACACCGGAGACTATGTCATCATCAAGGGCACCCCTAACGTCAATATGGTCAACTCTCCTGAAATCCCGGGAGGAATCGGAACCATCGCAATGTGCGTCAACATGATTCCACACGTGATCAACGCGAGACCGGGACTGCATACGATGATCGACCTGCCTGTTCCGAGAGCTATCATGGGAGATATGAGGGATCTGATCTGCCCCGAAGCTAAAATTGTAAAATAGTATAGCGCCCACGCCACGGCGCTTTCAGTTACAATTTTAGCCAGGGAGAAAAGAGGAGTGAAATGATTAAAAAAGGCGAATGGGTGAGAATCCACAAAATCATACTGGAGCCGTCAGAGAGGGCTCCCCAGGTGCCGGACGACACGAAAAAGGTGCCGCTGGAAATGTGGGATAAGGGCTTTCTTCAGGCGGACGCAAACATGGGCGACGAGGTGACTGTGGAAACGGTTACCGGAAGAATGGAAACGGGAACGCTCATCGAAGTGAATCCCTATTATGAGCACGACTTCGGAAAGTTCATTCCGGAGCTCTTAGCCATCGACAAACAGGTGAGAGAAATTGTATTCGGAGGTGAAAGATAATGACAAAAGCCAACGATTATAATTCCGTAATGGCCAGAAAGGCCGAGATCATGCTGAAGTCGATAGGAATCGACTATTCGAAGTTTGAGAGCGGTTCCATCGCTTTTGATTATGAAAAGATGATGCGGGAAACAGGGTACACCCTGGAAGAGATGCAGAATATCCAATATAGCGTAAATGTCGGCAACACGCCGGTTCTTGAGCTGAAGAATCTGACGGCTCTTGCACGGAAGTGCGCGCCCAGCGGCAAAGGCGCCAGAATTTTTATCAAGGATGAGGCGAGCAATCCCTCCGGGAGCTTTAAGGCGAGAAGGGCGGCCAACGCGGTGTACCATGCCAAGAGACTGGGATACAAGGGCGTCATTTCCGCTACCAGCGGGAACTATGGCGCCGCAGTCGCATCCCAGGCGGCTATCGCCGGCCTGAAGTGCATCATCGTTCAGGAGTGCTATGATTCCAAAGGCGTCGGGCAGCCCGAGATCGTGGAAAAGGCGAGGAAGTGCGAAGCTTTGGGAGCGGAGGTCGTTCAGCTTACCGTAGGTCCCGAGCTGTTCTACAAATTCCTGCTGCTTCTCGAGGAAACGGGATATTTCAACGCTTCTTTATACACGCCTTTCGGAATAGGCGGCGTTGAGACCCTTGGATATGAGATTTCCATGCAGTTCAGAGAAAAGTATGGAAAGGACCCCGACGTGGTGGTGTGCACCAACGCAGGCGGAGGCAACCTTACCGGAACGGCGAGGGGCCTTATGAAGGCAGGGGCGAAATCAAAGGTCGTAGGCGCAAGCGTCAATCTCGCGGGACTGCATATGGCTTCCGACGGACAGTTCAACAGAAAGTCGTTTACCACAGGCCATACGGGATTTGGCATGCCATTTTCCTCATGGCCGGACCGCTCCGACGTTCCGAGGTCAGCCGCAAGACCGCTGAGGTATATGGACCGGTATGTGACTATCGCTCAGGGTGAGGTTTTCTATATCACAGAGGCGCTGGCAAGCTTGGAAGGGCTGGAAAAGGGCCCTGCCGGAAATACGGCCCTGGCCGCCGCATTTTCCATCGCCCAGGAAATGGATCAGGATCAGATCATCCTCGTTCAGGAAACGGAATACACCGGCGCAGGCAAGCATGTCCAGCCGCAGCTTTCCTTTGCAAGGGATAACGGGATTGAGATCTTCTTCGGCGATCCGGCGGAAGAGGTTCCCGGCACGAACATCATATTGCCGTCCCATCCTTCCCTGATCAAGGCCCGGGACGTGGATCTGGATCATATGAGGAAATCCCTGATCAAAACCGCGGTCAGCACGTATAACACCAAACCCACCGATAGCGACATCGCTTTCCTGGCAGAGGAAACGAAGTCCACTGAAGAATTCGTCAGGGAAGTTTTAAAATCATTATAAACGCACCTGGCGGGGTGCTTAAAGATTTGAAATCCCTGCTCATTTTAGGGATGGAAAGGAAAGAATAGGATGAAAAGAGCAGATGATTTTCAGGAGAGGAGAAAACACATCGCCAACCTGACCGATGAAGAGCTCTATAAGCGATTCTGGGAATTGGCGGAGCAGGTGGTAGACCCCCTTCTTGAGCTGGGAAGGAAGAACACGACTCCTTCCATTGAACGGGCCGTGCTGTTAAGAATGGGTATCTCCTCCCTTGACACGCAGAAAATTGTGGAAGGCTGCATGGACAGAGGTCTTATGTGCCATGGCGCCGGCCACGTAGTATATAAGTTATCCAAGGCAAAAGACATGCCTATCCGGGAAACCGGTGAAAAGCTGGCCAAGGGCGAGTACTGGGATGAAGCAGCCGCGCTGTTTAAGGGAGGTGCGGGGAAATGACGGAATTGAAACACAATGAAAAACTGGATATTGAAAATATCCTGAAGGACCTGGATAAGTACGCGCCGAAAAGAAGAGGCTGGCACTGGAGAACGCCTGCCCCCGGCATCAAGATGGGGCCTTTTGAATACAAGGATTGCTCAGAGCCGCTGAAGAACAGCGTTGGACTTCCTCCCGCCAAGTTCTTCGGAGATATCGACCCCCAGCCCCAGCCGGTCATCACCACGGAAATCGCTTCCGGAAGGTTTGAAGACGATATCAGAAGAATGAGAATGGCCGCATGGCACGGGGCAGATCATATCATGGTAATCCGCCACATGGGTCAGTCCCACATCGACGGACTGATGGAAGGGACCCCCCAGGGAATCGGCNNTAGGCGGCGTTCCCATTACCAGAAAACAGGTGAGAGCACAGAGAAAGGCTCTGGACATCATCGAAGAGGAAGTAGGACGTCCGATCAACTACCATTCCTACGTGTCCGGCGTAGCAGGTCCGGACGTGGCCGTTATGTTTGCTGAAGAGGGCATCAACGGCGCCCATCAGGACCCGCANNTATCAACTGCGTGCGCTCTTTTGTAGACGCCTGTGAATCCAAGAAGGTCATGGAATGGGCGGAGATGCTCCAGATCGACGGAGCCCACAACGCCAACGCAACGGCCAGAGAGGCATGGAAGGTAATGCCGGAGCTCATCGTACAGCACTCCATCAACGCGCTGTTCTCCGAGAAGGTAGGCATCCGCCCTGAGCTCATCAGCCTGTCCACCGTACCGCCCACCGCTACGCCGGCCCCGGCTGTGTATATGGACCTGCCCTATGCGGTTGCCCTGAGAGACATCTGCGGCAGATACAAGATGAGAGCCCAGCAGAACACCAAGTACATCTGCTCCTCCGCAAGAGAAGCTACCGTTACCCACGTGCTGAACATGCTGATCTCCAAGCTGACCTCCGCGGATATTCAGTCCACCATCACGCCGGACGAAGGAAGAAACGTTCCCTGGCATATTTACAACATCGAAGCCTGCGACAACGGAAAGCAGACGTTGGTTGGCCTGGACGGACTGATGGAAATGGTCGAGCTGAAGAAGGACGGTCCTCTGAGAGAGATGGCCAGAGATATAAAGGAAAGAGCCTGCCTGTTCATGGAGGAAATCGTCGAGGTCGGCGGATACTTCCAGGCTGTGCAGGAAGGCTTCTTCGTAGACTCGGCCAGATATCCTGAGAGAAACGGCGACGGGATCGCCAGAAAGATCGAAGGCGGCGTGGGTTACGGCTTCATCTTCGAGCGTGCGGAGGACTATATGGCCCCTGTAACGGCTCACTTCGGAAACAACAACGTGGAACAGTACGGCGGAGATCCGAAGGATCCGGCGGCCCTCATCGGCGGCTGTACCTTCGAGGACAGAAGCAAGATCGTCTTCATCGACGAGCTGGATGAGACCGACTGTGTAGACGTGCGAATTCAAAAGGTAAAGAAGTACCTGGACGGCAAAGCCCTCAAGCCGGAAATGGAATGGTGCGCAGACGGAACCATCCTTCTGACCATGTGCATTCCTGCCAACGTCAGAGTGGCGGAAGCCGCCGCCCTGGAAATCGGCAGAAAGCTGGGTCTGGAAAGTCCGGAAGTCATCAGCAAAGAGATCCTTCAGGAAGCGGAAGGTACAAGGATCGAAATGAAGGGCAAAGTGACCTTCGACATCGATCCGGAAACCCTGGTGCTGCCGCCTGAACCCCACTACCTGAGCGACGAAGTTCTGTATAAAGAGTTCAGCGACCACCCCATGAAGGTGGTTTGCGGTACGGTAGGCGAGGACGAACACTCCGTAGGCCTTCGGGAGATCATCAACATCAAGCATGGAGGAATTGAGAAGTGGGGTATTCAGGTTGAATATCTGGGAACCTCCGTTCCGGTGGAAAAGCTGGTAGACGCGGCTGTGGAGCTGAATGCGGACGCCATCCTGGCTTCTACCATCATTTCCCACGACAACGTTCACTATAAGAATATGAAGAGGATCAATGAGCTGGCCATTGAAAAGGGCATCCGCGACAAGGTCATCATCGCGGCGGGAGGTACCCAGGTGGTTCCTGAAGAAGCCCGGAAGACAGGCATTGATGAAGGCTTTGGCAGGGATTCCCACGGCATCGACGTGGCAACCTTCCTGGCTGAGGAGGCCATGAGACGCAGAGAAATGCGCAAATAGTTTTTTAAGCGCCTGCCTAGGGTATGATTTTAAACTTGATCGGTGCCTGGCAGGTGTATTCCCTCGAAAATCTGCCGCCTTTGTATGCTTCGCATAAAGGCGGTGATTGGTTTCACGTCCGCCTTCCAGAATCCCAACGGCACGACGCTCAATACAATAATCCACGGCGCGCTGCTATTCAGATAATTTCCAAAACGACCATATGCGTCGTTGAATTTCCAGAAAAGACAGGAGAAAAAATGAACAAAGCTTTAATTGCAATTGACAAAAGTCATTCATTCAGGGTATATCTCGCGATTTCCACATCTATGGTGGAGGACGCGAGAAAGATTCACGGAACCACGCCTCTGGCGACGGCGGCTATGGGAAGGGTGCTGACGGCCGCGGGACTTATGGGGCTGCAGCTTAAAAATGAACGGGACAAGCTCACCATTCAGTTTAAGGGCGACGGCCCGGCTGGCGAGATTCTGGTGACCGCCACAGGCGGCGGAATCGTGAAGGGATATATCTCAAACCCGGACGTGGAGCTTCCGCTGAAGGAAAACGGAAAGCTGGACGTCGGAGGAGCTGTAGGGGCGGGGACCCTGACAGTGATCAAGGATCTGGGCTTGAGGGAGCCTTATGTGGGCAGAGTGGATCTGGTGAGCGGAGAAATCGGCGAGGATCTGACGGCCTATTTCTTTCTCTCGGAACAGCAGTCATCCTCGGTGGCGCTGGGGGTGAGGATCAACGCGGATTATACGACGCTGGCGGCGGGAGGAATGATCATTCAGATGCTGCCGGATGCAAAGCCGGAATCGGTGGAAGCGTTGGAAAATCTGCTGGGTGAAATGACTCCCATCAGCACCCTTGTGGAGGAAGTGACCGCCCAGTCCGCGGGAAAAACGGAGGAGGCCGTCGTCGACAGCCTGCTGGCGCGCATTTTCCAACCGCTCCCCGAGGAGCTTGCGATAGAAAGCCTGGAACACCGGGATGTCAGATGGGAGTGCGACTGCTCCATGGCACGGCTGGAACAGGTCGTCATCAGCATCGGCTCAAAGGATCTCTCGGAAATCATCGAAGAGGATGGAAAAGCGGAGTTGGTCTGTCAGTTCTGCGGCGAGAAATATCAGTTCGACAAGGATCATCTGGAAAGGCTCCTTGAGGAAAGCATGCACAAGGAGGGAAAGCTTTGAGGCTACAGGGATTAAAGGAGGAAAAAACCAATGTGGAAAGAATTTAAGGAATTTGCCCTAAAGGGAAATATGATCGATCTGGCGGTAGGTATCATCATCGGCGCCGCTTTCGGAAAAATCGTCTCTTCTCTCGTTGACGATCTGATCATGCCGTTGTTTGGCTATCTTACGTCAGGAATGAATTTTCAGGAGCTGAAGTTTGTCATGAGCAAAGCCGTGACGGATCAAGCCGGAAATGTAATCAAGCCGGAAGCGGCGATCCTTTACGGAAGTTTTATTCAGAACGTGGTAGACTTCTTGATCATCGCGTTTTCAATATTTATCGTAGTAAAATTCATTAATAAAGCGCGGAGAAAGGATCAGGAGGAAGCTGCCGCGGCTGAGCCTCCGAAGCCTTCCGAACAGGAGCTCCTCACTGAAATCCGGGATCTGATGAAGAATAAGTGAAATAAAACAGCCAATTGTATGATATACTTTATAAGTAAAGCCCGGCGGCGGACCCTGTTGGATCCGGCAAAATTCTGCGGGCTGGAGGCAATTGGAATGATCAGAATTGGAATCATTTTCGGAGGGCGGTCCGGAGAACATGAGATATCTCTGATGTCGGCGACTTCGGTGATAAATGCGCTCGATAAAGATAAATTCCTTCCGGTATTTATCGGAATTACGAAGAAGGGCGACTGGCTGCTGTACGACGGGCCGGTTGAGAACATAGAAGACGGAAGCTGGCAGAAGCTTGCGGAAGAAGCTCTTGCCGCGAACCCGGAAAAATACGGGCTGACAGTCCTGGGTTCAGGGGGAAGATCGCTGAAAGACAGGATCGATTTTGCCCTTCCGATTTTACACGGACCATTCGGTGAAGACGGAACCATCCAGGGGCTGTTTGAAATGGCGGATATCCCTTATGGGGGCTGCGGCGTCCTGGGCTCCGCCGCCGCGATGGATAAGGCTTTGGCAAAGGAGGTCTTTGCCAGGGAAAACCTGCCCATCTGCAGGCACATGACCCTGTTCAAGGAGGAAATCACAGCCGGCCTTGAAGGCGTCGTCGGCAAGATTGAAAAGTTTCTGCCATATCCGATCTTTGTGAAGCCCGCCAACATGGGTTCCAGCGTGGGCATCAGCAAAGCGAAGAATGGAGACGGCTTGAAGGCGGCGATATCGGAAGCGCTCAAATATGACCGTAAGCTGGTTCTGGAGGAAGGCTTGGACTGCAGGGAGATCGAAACCGGGATTCTCGGGAACTATAGCCCAGCCGCCGCCGAGGTGGGAGAGATCCTGCCGTCGGAGGAATTCTACAGCTACCGCGCAAAATACTTTGACGGCGGGCAGTCCAAACTCTGCATTCCCGCCGATATTCCGGAGGATGTGAGAGAGGAAATCCGGGCCATCGCCGTAGAAGCTTATAAACTGCTGGATTGCTGCGGCTATGCCAGGGTGGATTTTTTCCTGGAAAGGGGAACCAACAAGGTCTATCTGAATGAGATCAATACCATTCCCGGATTTACGAAATTCAGCATGTTCCCGCGCCTTTGGGGGGAGGCCGGAATTCCGTATCCCCAATTGATCGAGCGGATCATCGAGCTGGGTTTTGAACGCTATGAGAGCAGGCACGCCGGGCAGTGACGGGCAGGGCAGGCAGAACCAGATGCCAGAGCCGCGTTCTTCGAACGCTGACGGAAAATTTGCTCTGATCGAATACATAAAAACGCTTCCCGCGGTTACATTAATGCCGGGAGGTGAAATCAGATGGATTATAGAAATGTTCAGAGCGCAAGGCGCGAGGGCATGAGGGATCTTCCGGCGGAAACGGATATCGATTACGAAAGGGAACCCTTGGAAGATACGGACGCCGATTTAAAGAGCGAGAGCTCGGAAGAATATTTAAAGAAGCTGGGCAGGCAGACCGAGGTATAGCCTCGGCTTTCCTGCAACTGCGAAATTTAACTGAATTTGAGCATCTTATTCTAATTCACGGGCAATGAGGTCATGATACGTTTGCCGTTTCACGATTAATCTGGAATGTCCATTTTTTGTGATAACCACCGCAGGCAATAAGTTTTTGTTATAGTTTGAAGACATTGAAAAACAATACGCGCCGGTGTTCAGGACTGCCATAATGTCTCCCCGTTCAACATCTGGCACCAACAAGTCTTTAATCAAAATATCTCCGGATTCACAGCATTTACCGCAGATCGTTACGCTCTGTACTTTTTTTGAATCCATCTTATTGGCAACGACGCCGTCATAAATGGCATCATACAGAGAAGGCCTTATATTATCAGTCATCCCGCCGTCTATCGAAATATAGGTGCGCACATCAGGTATTACCTTTTTATTTCCAATTGTGTAAAGCGTTATACCGCTTTCGCTGATGAGACTTCTGCCCGNNGCTGTGTTCATCAAAAAAATTATATATTTGACTCATAACCGGCTCTAAATAATAGGAATACGGCTGAGGGTCGTCCTCCGCGGTATAGCGGATTCCGAAGCCGCCGCCTATGTTAATCTCTTGTATATTGTAGTTGTAGCGCCTTTTTATTTCCTCTACCAGCGATAACGTTCTGATCGTTGCGGCAATGTAAGGCTTGTTATCGAAGATCTGTGAGCCTAAGTGAAAGTGAAAACCTAAAAAATCAATATTCTCGGATTCTATCGCCGACTCTATCAGCGGATAAAAAATATTTTCATTCAACGGGACCCCGAATTTGGATTCTTTTTGACCGGTTGATATATAGTCGTGGGAATTTATATTTATTTCCGGAGTTATTCGAAATAAGATTTTCACCCTTTTCTGCTTTGCTTTTGCAACTTTCTCTACCATCAGATAATCAGCCGGATTATCGACAATGATCCTGCCCACTCCATAATCCAGAGCCATACTGATTTCTTCTTCCGATTTGTTATTGCCGTTGAATTCGATTCTTTCAGGCGGAAAATCAGCCGATATGCAGGTGTAAAGTTCGCCGCCGGAAACAACGTCAATGCATAGCTTTTCTCTTTCAATAATTTTGCAGAGCGCCTTTGTCAAAAAGGCTTTTGCGGCATAGGCCGCCCGTGTATTCGGGTATTTATCGAGGAAGTCTCTCTTTAATTCATTGCATTTTTCTACGATCGCCGTTTCCGATATCACAAACAGCGGCGTCCCGTATTCTTTTGCAAGATCCGGCGTGTTACATCCGTCGAAGTATAAATTTGAGTTGCGGGTTTCCAATATCATGATGCCATCCCTTCTTCTTTCGTATATTGATTTACTTTTATATAAAGCAATTTGCATGCCAACCGGGATTTGGTGTTAAAAATGCGCAGATGCTATTTTTGACACTTGTATTTCTAACAATAAAATGATATTTTTAGCTTACCGTTTTAACAGAAAATTATCTGCCGCCGATAATTTATGCGCTATAACATAATATAACTTTTGGAAATAATGATTATGGGGAAAAACAAGGCTCAAAATGCTTTAATAATGAATAAGCAAAATAAATTATTGGAAATAGGTGTAAATCTAATTCCTTATATGACAAAAAGCTCAGATGTTATATTCTACGAAGAGGGGAGCCTGCAGGAGAATGATGTCATAATATTTGTCGACGCATCAAATAGGAAAGACACGGAATTCTGTACAAAAATCCTGGAGAAATTTCAGATAAAACAGGAGCTTTTTTTTGAAAAACCCATTGCTTTAGTAGGCATCTTCGGGAAATATGACGGTTCCATTATATTCGAAAATGAAACGCAAGTCGGTATCGATACCGTATTATGCGGTCACGAAATACAGATTGAAGCGAATTGCGATAGCGTTGAAATTACCTTGGACCACCGCGTAATAAACTGCGACGGTTCAAATGGGATATTTATTGCGGCCGACGAAAGCGGTATAAAATTCCTGTCGGACAGAAATGCCGGAGACGTATTGGACGGCAACCGCTTTCCGCCTTTCATCTCTTTTGGGAAAGAACGGACTGTTGATTTGAAAGAGATCTTTGATCATAAGATCTATTCTGAAATAATGCATATATACGAAGGCGGACAGAGAATGGTCAAATTCGGCGGAGAGGCGATAAGCATAACCGTAGAGCATTATGCGGAATATGGCGATGGAATAAGGATTATCACAATTGAAAATGAAAATCATGTAAAGAGCCAAATTTCAGCTTATATGCAAAAGCTTGATGAATTGAGAAAACTTCAGGCCGGCGGCGCTGTGCTGGAAAGCTTTCCCTCCGGCTATCAGGTTCTGGGAATGAGCGATAAAATCTCGGGGGTAAAAACACTGTTAAAGAAAGCGTCCGCCTCGAATATAGCGATCATGCTGACGGGTGAGAGCGGTACCGGAAAAACTTTTCTAGCCCGGGAAATACATAAGAGCAGCGGAAAAAGCGACGGGCCTTTTGTCCATGTCAACTGTGCGGCAATATCCCCAACTCT
>DLFX01000168.1:11285-15904 GCA_002482405.1 Firmicutes bacterium UBA7709
GGCGGCAAAAAAGGCTATTTTGAGATGGCGCAAAACGGCACGATATTTTTAGATGAAATTGCGGAATTGCCGATGGACCTGCAGGGCAGATTGCTGGAAGTGATACAGGAAAAAACTTTTTACCGGGTCGGGGGTAATGAAAAGATTCAGATCAACTGCAGGCTCATAACCGCGACGAACCGCGATTTAAAGCAGAGGATCGCCGACCGGAGCTTCAGAGAGGATTTATATTATAGAATCAACGTATTCCCGATCAATCTTCCGCCGCTTAGAGAAAGATTGGATGACATTCAATTGATAAGCAGTGTTTTGCTTCCCAGGATTTGTCAGCGCCTGGAGATCGAACCCCTTATGCTAAGCCCTCAGGCGATTGATAAAATGAGAAGATACAGTTGGCCGGGAAATATACGCGAGCTGGAAAACATATTAGAAAAGGCGTCCATACTTTGCGACGACAAAATAATTTTTCCGGAGCATTTGGACATCGCACCGTGTGCTGACGCCGGCATAACAACCGATGCGGATCTCGGACTGAAAGAAAGGCTTGAAATGGCCGAAAAGGCTATCATATTAAAAAGCCTGACTGCAAACAATTTTGAACGAATAAAGACTGCTCAAAGCTTGAAGATCGGCAGAACGAACTTATTTGAAAAAATCCGAAAGTACAATTTAGAGGGAAAAAATGATATCGAGTAAAATAAAAAGCAGAATAGGTAAAATCGATGGGAAAATAGGTATCTTCTATATGGATATAGCGTCAGAGGAGAGCTGCACTGTCGGCAATTGTGATGTTTTCATATCCGCTGGAATTGCAAAACTCCCCATTATAGTTGAAGCTTTCCGGCAAATCGATTTGGGAATAATTAAGAAAGAGGACGTTTATTGTTTAAAGGAAAGCGATAAGGTGCCGTCTTTGGGGGCGCTGAATAATCTTCATGAGTCAATACAGCTTACAATAGAGGACCTGTATAAGCTTATGATCATTGTCAGCGACAATACAGCGACAAATATTTTGATTGAAATCCTTGGAATAGAAAATATAAATGACACGATGACAGCAATGGGATTTGATAAAACCCGTATTGAAAGGAAGTTTTTTGACAGGCAAAAGGCCGATTTGGGCTATGAAAACAGATTTTCCCTGGTTGAGATGGGCGAACTGCTTAAGCGTCTTTATAACCTGCAAATCATATCATCAAAATTCAGTCAGGAAATCCTAAATATTCTAAAGGAGCAGCAGAGAAATAACATCATACCATATTATTTCGAAGAAGAAATGCCGATCGCTCATTTACAGGGCGCAGATTTTAAAATATTGCATAATATTGGGATTGTCTTTTCAGAAAGGCCCTTTATCATTTGTATGGGGTCCAATGATGCCGATACAAGAAAAGTTGAAGGTATTATGCGAGATATCGCGTTGATGTGTTATAATCATTCAAACAAGGAGCAGCCACGTTCGAAATAATGGACATGATGTTCGTAAAATCGAACATGACTGGCGCGCCCATCGCATTTTTTAGAATCGCGATGGGTATTTTTATTTGTTTTTTAGTTGGAATAATAATTGCATTTGTGGTAATGAGTCGAATTTTTCATAAATAAGGAATTGGAGGAAAGGAAAATGACAAAAGAAAAGAGTAAACCTCAAATAGCCGGGGAATTCCGAAAGGATATAGGTCTATTTGGAGGAGTAAGTCTTGTCGCAGGTATGGTCATCGGTTCCGGCGTATATTATCTGGGAGCATATGTTTTAGAGCGGACATCGATGAACCTCGGTTTGGCTCTGGTATGCTGGATCATCGGCGGCCTGGTTTCCATACTTGGCGGCTTGTGTTTTGCCGAATTGGGTGCGNNNCGGCAGACAGTCTATTTGAGCAGGGCTTATAAGCCGGTACTGGGATTTATCAATGGTTTTAACTTATTCTTGATCAATGGCTCCGGATCGACAGCCGCATTAGCGATAGCCGGGGCAACGGCTTTCGCGGGAGTCGTGAGCATGAGCGATATAGCGATAAAGATCATTGCGGTTGCCTTGATTATCGTTTTCACAATTACAAACCTTCTCGGCGTAAAAGGGGCGAGTTATTTTCAAAATTTCACCATGGTATTCAGACTTCTGCCGTTGGCACTGATCATTATACTTGGAATTTCAATGGGGAAAGAAGCTCCTGATTTAAGTCTGGGCTCGGCGTTTGAAGGAACTTCAGGTTTCTCGGGCGCAATATCATTGATTGCTTTTGCCACTTTTGCAACGCTGTGGGCCTATGAGGGCTGGACCAATATGAACGGAGTCGCGGAGGAGCTTAAAAATCCAAAGAAAAACCTGCCGATTGCAATTATAATATCTTTAGGGGGAATCACATTATTATATACGATTTTTAACTTCGCTATTTATAAAGTGCTGCCGGCCGATCAGATGGCAACCATGATTTCCGACGGAAATTTATACCTGGGCAGCGAAGTGGCGAAAAAGTTAATGGGCAACTTTGGATATTCGCTGGTTCTGGCCGGCATGATCGTCGGAGTAATAGGAACGCTGAACGGAGGAATCCTCGTATTCCCAAGGTCTTATTACGCAATGGCAAAAGAAGGATATTTCCCGAAATCCTTTGCTAAATTGAATAAGAACGGCGTGCCTGCTAATGCGATAATCGCATCTTCAATTGTTGCGGTGATATTGGTATGCTTAAGAAACCTGGATCAGCTGGTCAGCCTGGTTATCTTCGTGCAGGCAATTTTAAATATGCTTACCGTAATCGCGGTTCCGATCTGCAGGAAAAAGTATCCCGGCATCGACAGGCCGTACAAGGTATGGGGGGGTATGCCGACAATTATAGTCACTGTGATACTCTTTGCCATATTATTGATCAACCAGCTGATAACAGATCCGATCAATTCTCTTATCGGGCTGATCATTCCGTTGATTGGCGTGGCGGTTTATATGTATTTCAAAAAAAAGAATGCAGGGATAGAGTATTCGGGAGAAAAAACCGAATAAAACAAGGAGCATTGTGAACTGTTAACCGCACAAATTGAGCCTTCTCAATTTGTGCGGTGTAAAAAACGGCAGCAAATGTCCGAAAGGAAAAAGTATGAACGGGAAAGACATAATTTACCGGCTCAGCAATCAGAGCGGGAAAATAGGCTTTTATTATAAAAACCTGAACAATGGAAGGGAAATCGTCTATAACGATGAACTTCAGTTTAACGCGGCAAGTGTCATAAAGCTTCCGATATATGTTGAAATAATGAGGAGATATGCTTTTGAACAATTGGACCTGAATAAGCGGATCAAAGTCTGCGCGCAAGATATCCTTCCTAGCTGCGGTGCAGTTAATTTGTTTTCCGACCTGCCGACGCTGGACATCAGAACCCTGTGCAATTTCATGATCGCGCTAAGCGATAATTCCGCGGCGAATATTTTAATCAGGCAGTTGGGGATCGAAGAGTATAATGCCGGCTTTGGAAAATTTGGTCTCAAAAGTACGGTTTTGGAGAGGCTCCTGTTCGATGAAACCGGAGCATCCCAAGGGAAAGAAAATAAATTTGTGCCAAGAGAGATAGGGGGACTTCTTGAAAAAATATACAGGAAAACCCTGTTTAAGGCGGAGGTTGACAGGGAGATAGAAAATACTTTGTTAAATCAACAAATTAACTATAAAATTCCCGGAAGGATGCTGGAAAGGATACCGGTAGCACATAAAACCGGCGATGACGACGGGATTTCAAATGATGCCGGAATCGTTTATGCGAAAGAGCCCTTTATCGTTGTCTTTGCGTCAAATGACACCGACGTCCCGGCGTTTGACAATTTAATAAGGGATATTTCGTATGAATTTTGTTTTGAGCAATAATTTTAGTGAGGAAACAGACAAAATGAATAAAAACATAGAGCTGGTCAGGCTTTTGGATCTGGATGACGAGTTTATCATTGATTTGAAATATGCGACAACAGATAATTTTACAAAGAAAAATATATATGAGACAAATGAATGCTTCTTAAATCCGGGTACCGCGCAGATGCTGATCGAGGCTAAAAATATTTTTAAGTCGAAAGGATATGCTGTTAAAGTATTGGACGCCTTTCGGCCGATATGGGCCCAAAGAATACTATGGGATATTATTAAAGATGATGATTTTGTTGCGAGTCCGCCGAGCGACAATGATATGAAAAATTGCAAGCCGAGTCATCTGAACGGGATGTGCGTGGATGTCACCCTTGTTGATAACAGTGGAAACGAGCTGCTTATGCCAACGCCTTTCGATTATTTCGGCAAAGAGGCGGCTTTTTCATCCCTGGTTGACGATGGAGACGCAAAGCGAAACGCAAAGCTTTTAATTGATGTTATGGAGAGCGTTGGATTTGAAAATTATGATAAGGAGTGGTGGCATTTTTACGATAGAAAGCATAAGCCTACACAGTATATGGATTATAAGTTAATCGATCTGCTGAATACATGATATAATTTTCAGGCTTTAAATCTGCTTTTTATCCGCCAAAGCCTGAGTAAAACATAAAGAGCTGAACGATACCGCCTGAACCGTATTGTTTGGCTTTTTTAAATTGAATTTTTTGCCGAATGTGAAATTTTTCTGTGAAATTGAAGATTCTATTA
>DLFX01000168.1:15913-23871 GCA_002482405.1 Firmicutes bacterium UBA7709
GCATGAAGGATATCATGTTGAAAATCGTCGGCAAACAAGTGGCGACGGATTCGGAAGAACAGCAACTGGAATTTGTAACCGAGGGCAAATATTATGTCAAGGGCGACTCGGTCTATTTGCTGTACGATGAAAGCGAATTTTCCGGAATGGAGGGCTGCACGACCAGCCTGAAAATCACGGGTGACAATATAAAAATGAAGCGCTTCGGCGAGAGTATCGGCCTCGATACGGAAATCGAATTCGAAAAGGGGAAGAGGTTTAAGGGATACTATGACACGCCTTACGGCTCTGTGGAAATGGAAGTTCTAACGAACGACGTGGTGAATAAGATTGAAAAGACAGAGGGTAAGGGTTCGCTGAACATCGATTATCACATCAGTCTCAGGGGCCTTTCCGAAGGCCGGAGCATACTTGACATAGAAATTATTTAAAGGGGGCAAAATTTTGGATCCGTATAAAACCAGAAAAATCGCAAAGGTGATTGCGATCATCATCGCGGTGGCAATGATTATCACATCTTTTTCTTTTGTTATCCTGCTTCCGGGGCTGTTCGGCATGGAAGGCTCCGTGGTTTACGCGGCGACGGCAGCTGATGACCAGGACCAGCAGATGGAGAATCTGAAACAGTACATTGAATATGTACAGAAAAATTATAAGGACGATGTTTCCTTTGACCAATTGATTGACGGCGCCTATGGGGGGGTCATCGATTCCCTGGGCGATCCCTACAGCGTCTATTACGGTTCGTCTGAAGAGGGAAAAGACTTTGTGGAAGCCGTAACGGGAGAGTTTTCCGGCGTCGGCGTCAGCATCGAGGACTATAACGGGACATGCCGTGTGGTTGCTCCCATTCCGGGTACTCCCGCCGAGAAATCGGGAATCAAGACCGGCGATATCATTACGCGAATCGATGGGACGGACATTTCAAAGAAAACCCTGGAAGAAGCCGCTTCCATGATGAGGGGCGACGAGGGCACAAAGATCACTCTGACCATCGACCGCAACGGACAGGCTCTCAGCTTTACTTTAACAAGGGAAAAGATCAAAAATGTTTCCGTCAACTATAAGATGCTTGACGGCCAGATCGGGTATATCCAGATCACCAGCTTTGATAACGACTCCAATGACGAATTCCGCCTCGCGAAGAAAGCCCTCATGGATAAGGGAGCGAAAGCCCTGATCCTGGATTTGAGGAACAATCCCGGCGGCATGGTCAACACCGCGCTGGATATCGCGGATCAGCTGATGCCTGCAGGCCCCATCACTCATTTCGAGCAGAAGGGGCAGATCGTGGAAAGTTATTCCGCCGACGGGAAGTCCAAACTGACGATTCCGATGGTGCTGCTGGTCAATGAAGGCAGCGCCAGCGCTTCGGAGATCCTGGCAGGAGCGCTTCAGGACAGCAAAACCGCGGCAGCTTTGGTAGGGACGACCACCTTTGGAAAGGGCGTTGCCCAGCAGGTCATAGATATGGAAGACGGCACTACCCTGAAGCTGTCCATGTTCTATTTCCTGACACCCGATAAGCACAGGATCGATCACACCGGGATCACCCCGGATTATACGGTTCAGAACAGCTCCAATGCCGACGAACAGGAATTGGCCGAAAAGTATGCGACCTTTGCGCCCATGAGCGAAAAGGTAAAACCGAAGGCCGGAGATACGGGGCTGAACGTCTACGGAGCGCAGCAGCGCCTGTCGATGATCGGGTATTCCGTAAAGGTTTCGGGAACCATGGATGACGCGACAGTCGAAGCGGTAAAGGAATTCCAGAAGGAAAACGGCCTTTATCCAGGCGGCGTCCTCGATTACACCACCATAGGAGTTCTGGAAAAGGCGACAGTGAGCTATATCACCGGAGCAAAGTCCGGAGAAGACCTGCAGTTGGACAAAGCCATTGAGGTCGTAAAACCGTTAATTAAATAATAATCTAAAAAGCGAGAAAAACCCCTTCTTTCAAAAAAAGTTTTTGGAGGAGGGGTTTTGTTATTTCCCGCAATTTCAAAGGGAAGGGGCATTGTATTTTTTTTGTCAAATCATTATGAATGATAAATAAAAAACTATGATTGCATAGCGGAAGAACATGTGATAACATTGAAAAAATTTTCACCTTTGTTATTTAAGAATCTCGAAAGGAGGATTGTGAAATGAAGCTTCAGAATAAAGTCGCCATCATAACCGGCGCGGGTTCAGGGGTTGGAAAGGCCACCGCCGTGCTTTTCGCCAGGGAAGGCGCGAAGGTTGTGGTCTCGGATATCGATAAGGAAAGAGCTGATGAGGTCGTCGAGGAGATCACCTTCACAGGGGGAACGGCCATGGCGGTAATCGCCGACGTCGCGAAGGAAGAGGATATCCAAAATCTCATCGACACGACGGTCTACAAATACGGAACCGTGGATGTTCTTGTAAACAGCGCGGGGATCATGGATAATTTCGTTCCGGCCGGGGCCGTTACAGATGACCTCTGGGATAAGGTCTTCGATGTAAACGTTACGGGAGCCATGCGCGCCACCAGAAAAGCCCTGCCGATCTTTGAAGAAAAGCACGCCGGAGTCATCGTGAATATTGCCTCTGCGGGAGGCTTGCTGGGCTCCAGGGCAGGCGCCGCTTACACGGCGTCAAAACATGCGGTGGTCGGACTGACCAAAAATGTAGGATTCCAGTACGCTCCATTGGGGATCCGCTGCAATGCCATCGCCCCCGGAGCGGTCAACACCAATATCGGAACCACGCTCTTCGCCCCTCATGCATTTGGCATGGAAAGAGCAATGGCGGGGATGAGCTTAAATCCCAGAACCGGAGAACCCGATGAAATCGCTAAAGTCGCGCTGTTTCTGGCGTCGGACGACTCCAGTTTTATAAACGGGACGGTGATCACCGCCGACGCCGGCTGGACCGCCTATTGATAAGGGCCTCAGATCCGTCTGAAGGAGCCGCATAAGAAGCGGCGCCAAGCGCCAAGAGTTACGCAGAAAAGCCACGAAAAGAAGGCCTTGCATTTTCCTCTAAGATGTGTGGATATAATAAGGAAAAGGATTGCCGCCAAACGACAGTCCTTTTCTTAAACCATAGAATTACATTTTTTAACATAAAATCAAATTAGAAACAATTATAACTTTTTTAGTCCTTCCCCTTGACAAAATACTATCGTGTGTATAAAATGGAAAATAATAACAAATGCGTGTGGGAGTACGCACTTTGAAAATCGAATAAGGCCTGACCTGAATTTGAAGTCGGGCAGGCTAAAAGGGCTGAAATAGAGATAGCTTTGGATACAGATGCAGCTAAAAACTATACGTAATTTTACGTAAAACATTGACATGCGTAATGTTAATACAATAAAATAAAGAAAGGTGAAAAAACGATGCCGATGACACCAAAGCAAATGATAAAGCTTTTAGAAGAAAACGGTTTTTGCGAAATACGGCAGGATGGTTCTCATAAATTCTTTAAAAATAGCATGACAGGAAAAACTACTACCGTTCCTTATCATTCTAAAAGTTTGAAAAAGGGTATAGAGCAAAAGATATTAAAAGATGCAGGGCTTAAATAGCTCTCATGTTTGGGGAGGTCCAAAAATATGAATAAACTGTTTTATCCGGCAGTATTCCAACCGGAACAAGAGGGTGGCTTTTCAGTTTTTTTTCCCGATTTGGACGGGTGTAACACGCAGGGCGATACTATTGAGGAAAGCTACAGTATGGCGTTTGATGCGTTGGGCATTGTATTATCCTACATGGAGGATGAAGGAATTCCCATTCCAAAAGCTTCAGCACCGCAGCAAATTGCGCTGGAAGAAGGTCAATATATCGTCGTCATTGAATTTGATATGATGGAATACAAGAAAAAAACGGGTTCGCAGGCTGTCAAGAAAACTTTAAGCATTCCAAGCTGGCTTAATGTGGAGGCCGAAAAAGCGGGAATCAACTTTTCGGCCGTATTGCAAAGCGCGCTTAAAGAGCAATTAGGATTGTAAAAATCCTTTCGGTTCGCGCTTGGGGCGGTCAGAGTGCTTACCCCTTATTAAAAAGGTTTTAAAGGAGATGCGGCAATGAGGAAGGCAATAGTAGCAGCAATAATGGCATCAATGATATTGGGATCTGCGGCAGTGACATACGCGGCAGGGTATCCAGATGTTAAAACTTCAAATTGGGCCTATGACGCGGTAAACGCAATGTCCGACCGGGCAATCGTCAAAGGCTATCCTGACGGCAGCTTCAAGCCGGACCATACGGTCACATACGGAGAGTTCATCAAGATGGCGCTGACCGCGGCCACCGGCGAAGACGTCGGGAACGCCGCATCCGGAAGCTGGGCCTTGAACTATTACAACAAAGCTCTGGAGCTGAAATACTTTACCGTATACGATATCGACAAGTCACAGCTGGAT
The DNA here is from genome assembly GCA_002482405.1 of Firmicutes bacterium UBA7709. Next base: position 20,304 of record DLFX01000168.1, read on the forward strand.
CAAAAGATCACCAGGGCCCACATGGCGCTGATCATCAGCTCCATCCTGGGGGACGTCAAGATCGACGGCTATGACGAAATCCAGAAAGGGATCACGGACATCACCTATGAGACGGAATATGAATATGACATCACAAAGGCTTACGCGACGGGGATTCTGACCGGATATACAGACAGCACCTTCAAGCCGGACAAGACCCTTTCAAGAGCGGAAGCGGCCACCGTCATTTACCGCCTGGTGGATGAAAGCAAACGGATTCTGCCGGGTGCAAAGCCCGTAATCAAACCTGAGGAGGGCACTACAGCAGAACCAGGGGAAAAGGACATCCGCCAGACCAGTGAATTCCTTGATATGGCAAAGCTGACAATGGATAAGATCATCAACGACTCAGCCAAAATTACTGACAAATGCGAGTTCTATGCGGACGCAAGCGTATGGGGCGTCAAATTGAATAAAGCTTTTGGCGGGGAAACCCAAACATGCTCTTTCGATTCCACCTTAAAGGGGCTGATCTACCTCGTAAAGGACGGTGAGATCGTGGACATAGGCATAACCTTTCCGATGGTGGATGAAAACGGAAACGAACTTGGATTTGACAGATCCATCATGCACTATGACGTCTCAAAAGCGGACTACATCATAAGCATTCCGGTGACTTCGGAGCCGGAGGATCAGATCATCAAGATCGTCCAGAACCCGCTCAAGAAATAAAATATAAAACATATATAGGGAAAATGAAACAGATACACACTCAGCTCAATCCTGGGTGTGTTTTTGTTTTCAGCAAAATATGAGAAAGGAAGGGCAGATATGAGGGAAAGAAACATCTTCCGCAGGGCGGCATCCATCGCAATATGCGCCGTCCTGCTTCTGACCAGCTGCTTTACGGTCCCGGCATACGCGGATAAAACGGTGCTGTCGCCGAAGATATACTATCACCTNNCCTGGATATGGGGGTCCAGCTGGCATACAATAATGGAAACAGCTGGGGCAGCCAGGTCTATGGAAAGGACTCCACCGGGGGGACCTGGACCCTGTCCATGGGGGCGGATGTGGAGGTAAACAGCGTCTACCCCTATGAGGGCAGCGGGTACAACATCGACAACGGCTCAAACAACGTGGGAGGTCCTGCAAACTATGACAGGCTCTACAAGAATTATGTTTCCACCTCCATGTCGGTGTACGACTTCAGCAGTGAGGGTCATAATATCACCTTTACTTACAGTGCAAAGCTGAATACCCCCATTCCCTTAGATGTGGTCGAAATGGGGGCAAATGGGTTTGATGACAAAGTCTATGAGCTGTTCGGCAGCAGGGGCAGGCTGGAACGGGAGTTCCCGGAGATCGCAGATGCTGTTGAACTGGCCCTGGCTGCCGGGCACAATGGTACAGCGGGGTCAAACAAGCTGTACCTGGTCTTCTGCCCCAATGTCATAGAGTACAGAAAGTATATAACGGTCGGTGATTTAGAGGCTGACCTGGAGCTTCCGGAAACCGCAAAGCAGGGGGAGAGCTTTTCCGTGGCAGACGCCACCCAGGTGGATGAAAGCCTCACCCTGGAATCATCCGCGGTGCGATACCGTGTGGACAGCGGAGCCTGGAAGGATCTGATTACCTGGCCGGGGAAGGGGACGCCCGGGACAAACTCCGGAGGGCAGATCCAGCAGAAATTCGATGCGGTCTGCAGGGTGGACTATGAAATAACGGCAACAGCTACAAACGGCCAGACCTCGAAGAAGATCCGGACCGTCGATATTGTAGACAGCCGTGAGGTGGACGGCAGGGCCATCCTGGAGCTTCCGGAGACTACCTATGAGGGGCACCCGGCCCTGGCAAAGGATGTCTCAACATTTACCGTCGACGGGATAAGCTATTCCGCCCAAAGAGCCTACGAGGAGGAAATCGCGGAAAACGATTTTGAGCCCAGCAGCTCTTACGGAACTGTTGACAGGCTGACAGACACAAAAGCAAACATAATCTTTTCAAAGCGGGGCAGTTATACCGTCAAACTTCTGGTGGACCTCATAAACGGAACCAGGCTTACTGATACCAAGCCCATTGAGGTCCTGAAGACTCCGTACATCCTCGACAGCCTGGGCGGATTCCAGAAGGAGAACCGGAAGCAGATTCTGACCGCTTCCGTAGCGACCTATCCGGGAAAGCCCATTACGGATTACTATGTGGAACTGAAGGAACTGAAGACCGGGCAGGAAATTATCCTGGCCAAAAACCAGCCGCAGAAGAATAACGCCACCATTAAGACCAGGACAATCACATCCGACGGGGATGCCTACTGGACAAATTTTGAACTTCTTTTCCTGACCAAGAACACAGAGGAGCAGCAGTACCAGTACACCATCTACATGAAGGACAGCAAGGGGGATACCGATACCGTCCAGAAGGAATTCACGGTAAAGCCCGACCTGCCGCCGGACCCGGCGATCGTCATGCAGGATTCCTTTATCCGCAATAAAGGGACCAACGTGGCCAAGATCGCAGTGGAAGACGCAAGCACCACCGACGGGGACCAGCTTGAAAGGACCTGGAGCGTAGAGGGCAAGGATTTAAGAACCTTTGACGGATACAAGGACCTTTCCTTCGGCACCGGGCAGAAGGTCCAGTTTGATAAAACCGGGGTCGGCAAGACAGACGTCAGGCTGTTTGTAAAGGACGTCTGGATCGAGCCGACGCTGGAGGAATATGTGACCGACGCCGACCGCAAGACTGCGGAAATAACCAAAACCACAGACGTGATCAACATTGCGCCTACCGTCCGGCTGGAGCCGAAGAACATGCGGGAAGCCGATATCACCATCATAACCGGTAAGAGCAGCAAGGCGGCCCTGGCTGACCGACTGAACACCCTGAAAGCGGCCCTGATTGAAAAGGGATTTGATCCCCGGATCAGCCTTGCTGTTGCGGCCGATGCCGATCCGGGACCGTACCGAAGGGTTGCATCCTGGGAATGGGACAGGGGCCTTGGCTGCGCCATCTGCTCCCGGGATACAGGGCAGATGGATTCGGAATACGTCTATCATATCGTCTCACCCGGAAAAACCATGGCCACGAGCTACTCCGATGCCTGCATCACAACTCAGCCCCATGTGCTGCAGGCTTTGACAGCCGGAACCGCGACGAATTCAGGTAAAGTGGCGTGGAGCTATCCGGTAAAGCAGTCCAATGATTGGGAGTACTTTTTAGACAACCGGGAGAAGTANNGCCTGCCTCGATATCAATAAGACCATCATCCTGAACAGGGACAACGGGGCGTACCTGACCACCCTCAATATGGCGGTCCCCGGCGCGCCCTTCATCGACGATGACGCCCAAAGGCTGTACTTTATAGGGACATCATCGATTACAAAGTATGACACATCGACGGGAGCTTACTCTACAGTCACAAACCGGGGCGGCAGTCTTGTCCGGATGATGAACGGAACAATCACATTCGTCGGAAAGAAGGAATCAGGGGCAAAGACGAATTCAAACGGGACCGGATTCTATGTCGGCGCCTTTGATACAAAATCAGAAACGGTCAATGAAACCGCCATCCCCGAACTGCCGGGTG
>DLFX01000084.1:0-1465 GCA_002482405.1 Firmicutes bacterium UBA7709
TGTCGGAGGCTCTGGTCAGTTGGGCGTCCGCATAATTCTCAAAATACTCCTTCAAAAGGCCTTTAGCCGTTTTTTCCCAGCTGCCGGAAAAACTGGCGACTGGTTTATAAGTCCATGGGCGCTCTTCCATTTGGAAGGTTTTGGCTATCTTCACCAGCTCAGCCTGGGGAATCGCCTCGGCATCAGCCCAGAGATCGTATATATAGGGCGACCGCGAATCCGGCCACAGAAAAGCAGACGGCGAATCCGGCCACAAGTAAATGTGGGTCTCTCTTATTTTTTTCGACGGCGTCATATCGCCGGAAGCATTGCGCTCCGCCTCTTGAGCCGCGGTCTCCGAATCCTTCTCCAATTCGACGATGATGGAGGGAACCGGCGTCAGGTCTTCTATCACCGTACGTGATATCTCCCGAGAATGATTTGGCTCAGGAAGCTTGACGGTCATATAATCTATCTTCCCAGAGGAGGCTCCCTGCTGCCACGGCGGCGCAGAAGGATCAAAATATGGCTCCAGATCCACTCCCAGCCTCTCAATGCCTCCAAAGACATTCCCATCTTTATCATGAAATGTGGTGTCGGCGAGAAAGGCTTCCGAATCGTCAAAGATCTGCTGTTCCGCGCCCGCTTCCCAGCTCTTGGGTATTTTAAGAAAATATCCGTCTCCCGCGTCAAGGATCACCGTGCGGTTGAAGGCTCCGTCGGTGAGGCATAGTGCGGCGGCGGCCAGGATGACGACAGCCGCAACCGCAGAAATCCAGAGCTTCGGTTTTTTAAAGTACGCCAGAGACCGTATCCGCTTCGTCACCTCTTTTTCCCCGTTCTGCATGGCGGTAGCCCCGGGCAGGAACTGATTTTTTCTCAGGGCCGTCCTCAGCAGCACGGAGGCATAGGCCTTCCGCTCCCCGGTAAGTTCAACCGTCCGGCAGTCGCACATCATTTCCAGATCTCTGCGGACGATAAAAAAGCAAAGCCAGAGGACCGGATTGAACCAGTAGACGGACAGCAGGAAGCAGCACAGCATATTGATCCAGATATCCTTATGCCTGTAATGGCAGAGCTCGTGGAGCAGAACATGCCGGAGCTCTTCACAGGTATACCCCTCCGGGATCAGTATGACCGGCTTTCGAACTCCCGCCAGCAGGGGAGTATCTCCGCCCACCCGCAGGCTGATCCTGTCACTCTTCACTCCCGCTTCTTTCTTGCAGTCCTCAAATATGTCCAAAATTGTGGGATCATCCCAGAGCGGAAACCTTCGGACTCTCCGGCCAAAGACAGCCCCTGCGGCGGCAAGATACAGCGCCAGCGCCGCCGCGCCCGCCGCCCATCCGATGATGAGCCCATCGGCAACTTGTTTTTTCAGAGTAAAACTTTTCCCTGTTACAGTACTCGCGGCGGGAGTTCTCAGGGCAAAGCCGGATGCAAAGGAAGAACCCTCTGTTAATCCGGGCCGGGTGGAAACCTTCTT
>DLFX01000084.1:1488-7600 GCA_002482405.1 Firmicutes bacterium UBA7709
CCCATCCCCCTGCATGGCCGCGGAACGGTCGATATGTACGATTCCGATATGCTCCAGCCGCGGAATGGCGTTAAAGACGCTGATATCGCTTTCCGGCAGGCCGGGAGCCAACAGCCGGATCAGGAGAATCAGCCAGATAGCCGCGTGCCATCTCGGCGTCAGCTTATCCCTTAAAATCAGTTTTATCAACAGTATCACCGCTGNNTGGTCGTGTTCATCAAAAATTCCACGGTCCGGCCCCCCTTTCATCGGTTCCCTCAGCCCCATTGAGCCTAAAAAATACCCCTAAAAAACATGACTACAAATGTAATCATATGCTTAGATTACACTTGTAGTCACGATTTGTCAACCTTATTTTTATCTACCGCTTCTTCTTGTTTTTATTTGCCGCTTCTTCTGCGCTCCAGCTCCTTCAGGTATTTCTTTCTCAGNNCAGACGGATATCGTCCGGCACGATTTCCACCAGCTCGTCGTCGTTAATAAATTCCAGAGCTTCTTCCAGAGTGAATATCCTGGCGGGGGAAAGCTTGATCGCCTCGTCGCTTCCGGCCGCCCGCATATTTGTCGTCTTCTTCGCTTTGCAGGCGTTGACCACCATATCCTCGTTCCTGCTGTTCATTCCCACGATCATCCCCTCATAGACCTTCGTTCCCGGCTCGATGAACAGCGTGGCGCGTTCGCTGATGTTGAACAGCGCGTAAGGCGTTGCAATTCCTTCTTCCTGAGCGATAATAGCTCCGTTGGTCCTCTGGGGGATCTCCCCTTTATGGGGCTCGAAGCATTCGAATCTCCGCACGAAGGTCCCCTCTCCCCTGGTATCATTGATAAATTCCGTCCGGTACCCCAGCAAGCCTCTGGTAGGGACCAGATATTCCAGTTTGGAATATCCTTCCTTTCCCGACATGCTGGTCATGATCCCTTTTCTGATGTTCAGCTTTGAAATGACGGCTCCCGAGTATTCGTCGGGAACGGAGATGATAACCTTTTCAATAGGCTCCAGCAGCTTTCCCTGCTCATTCCGGTGCATGATCACTTCGGGCTTGGAAACGGCGACCTCATAGCCTTCCCGGCGCATGTTCTCAATGAGAATGGACAGATGCAGCTCGCCTCTTCCCGAAACTTTAAAGCCGTCGGTGGTCTCAAGGGGTTCCACCAAAAGGCCCACGTTGACTTCCAGCTCCTTTTCAAGCCTTTCCTTCAAATGCCTCGAGGTGACGTATTTTCCAACCCTTCCTGCAAAGGGGGATTTGTTGACCATGAAGTTCATGGATAAGGTCGGCTCTTCGATGTGGATCATGTCCATGGGAATCGGATTTTTGTCGTCGCAAATGGTTTCTCCGATAGAGATGTCCGCAATCCCGGACAGCACGACGATGTCGCCGCATTCCGCCTCTTCCACGGCGGTCCTCTTTAATCCTTTATACACAAAGACCTGGTTGATCTTCCTCTGGACGGTGCTGCCGTCCGCCTTGCAGACGGATACGGTCTGTCCGGGCTTTACGGTCCCTTTATAAATTCTTCCGATTCCCAGCCTGCCGATGTAATCGTCATAGGCCAGAGTGGACACCTGCATCTGCAGCGGTTCGTCATTGTAATCGGGATATGGAGCCACGTGCTGAATGATGGTGTCAAAGAGCGGCGTGATATCGTCGCTGTCGTCATCCATATCCGTTTTGGCGATCCCATGCTTTGCCACTCCGTACAGGATCGGGAAATCCAGCTGCTGATCGTTTGCGTCCAGCTCCATGAAGAGCTCGTAGACCATATCCACGACCTCCATAGCCCGCTGGTCCTTCTTATCGATCTTATTGATGAGCAGAATCGGGTTCAGACCCATCTCAAGGGATTTCTGCAGAACGAATCTCGTCTGGGGCATGGGGCCCTCGCTGGAATCCACCAGCAGGATCACGGTGTCCACCGTTCTGATGATCCGCTCCACCTCAGAGGAAAAGTCCGCATGGCCAGGGGTGTCCACGATATTGATTTTGACGCCGTTATGCATTACGGAACAGTTTTTCGAATAAATTGTTATTCCGCGTTCTCTTTCTATGTCATTGCTGTCCATGACGCAGTCCACGACCTCTTCATTCTCCCGGAAGACGCCGCTTTGGGACAAGAACGCGTCCACCAGTGTGGATTTTCCGGCGTCGACATGGGCAATGACAGCAATATTGATGATTTTTTGCTTCTCTTTCATTGATTTGCCTGCTTTCTATTATTTCAACCTTACTATTATAACAGAAAACATATTTTATGCATAATATAATCTGAAAGTCTGTCAAAATTACTTTTTAATTGGCGTTGCGATCCACAGCCAATTGACAGGCTGCGCCCGCAGCCCGGCGTTGGCTGTGAACCGTAACCATTGACTCGATTTTCAAGAACAAGAGGAGGCTTTTTTATGCCCAGTATATTTTTAAGTCCTTCGAATCAGGAATTCAACCAATATGTCAATGGCGGCAATGAGGAATACTATATGAACCTCATTGCGGACGCCATGGTACCTTACTTAAGAGCCAGCGGCATCGAGTTTGAGAGATCCAATCCGTATGAAAATACGCCAAATATCATCGAACGTTCCAACGAATACCCTTACAATCTCCATTTGGCGCTCCAGTCCAGGGGCACGCCTGACGGAGTCATCTCCCCCATGCGCGGTGTCGACTTATATTATTTTTCCTTCAGCCCCGATGGCGCGGAGCACGCCGCATACATCATGTCTGAAAATCTGAAAAAAATTTATCCCGTGCCGGAGCTCGTCAATATCGAAGAGAATGACGCCATCCTGGAATTGCGCCTGACCAACGCCCCTGCGGTCATGGCCGAGCTCGGATACAACGACAATATTCGCGACGCTCTATGGATCGAGAACAACATCGATGAGATCGGCAGAACGCTGGCCTTGTCGGTGGCCGAATTCCTGAATGTGCCTTTTGTGGAGCCCTATGAAACGATTTTACCCGTCGACGGCGAAGAAAGCGAATCTTCAGCGTTGATATAAGCTGATATATGAAAGAAAAGGAGATAGTTCTGTGCCTACCATATATTTAAGCCCGTCTGTCCAGGAATACAACCCCTTTATCATCGGCGGCAGCGAAGAGTACTATATGAACCAGATCGCCGACGCCATGATCCCTTACCTGAGATTCAGCGGTATCGGTTTTACCAGAAACAACCCGGGAGATACCCTGGCTCAGGTGGCCGCCCAGTCAAATGCCTGGAGTTATGACCTTCACCTGGCGCTGCACTCCAGCTCCTCCCCTGATCCGATGAGAGGAGTTTTGCAGGGCCCTGACGTATACTTTTACAGCACCAGCAAAAAAGGACACGATGCTGCCGATGCCATCGCTCAGAATCTGAAAGGGATCTATCCGAACCCGGATCTCGTGACTGTGATCCCCACCACCATCATGTCAGAACTGAGAAAAACCGCCGCGCCCGCTGTGCTGGTCGACGTCGCCTATCACGACAATTATGCGGACGCCGCCTGGATCAGGGATAACATAGATTTGATCGGACGAAATCTTGCGGAATCTATAGCGCAGTATTTAGGCGTTCCTTTTGTAACTCCCGAATAGAGTCTCGCCGTTCCGCACTAAGGGTCTACCCCAGGCTTCGCTCGGCTCCGGCGAATTGCTCAGAAATTTCGATTTAGAACAAAAAGTGTGGGGTTGAGAGGCGGCTTGCCAGGAACGATGCGGCAAAACCTACGATTTTGCCGCATTTCCTGTCCTAAATCGAAAAAAGTGTGCAGCCCTTGTATTACTTTTTACCTTGAAAAAATTATTGAAAATTTGTTCTCGTATGACTATAATACAAATATGAAGAGATTGCCGTTTTGCTTGCGGCTGTCACCATGAGGCGACAAAACCGCTTAGGCGGTTTTTTTATTTTTTCTTCGATGAGAGGAACATTATGGACAAAATAATCGATATACTGAAAGATNNGCGGAACATTGGTCAAACTGAGCTTCGGAGATCTCAGGAAAAAATCAAACCCCTTCAAAAAAGCGGCTCTGCGGCCGCTGCTTCTGCAAGGGGAGCTTTGCTATCAGATCGAATATCATTTTCCGAATAAAGTGACTCATGAAAATCTGAAGAAAGACCAATGCCTGGAGCTTTGCCGGGAATTGCTCACGGAGGTTTTCAAACAGATGAACCTGTTCACCGAAGAGGCGGATTATCAGATTCTCGCCTCCAATCCGGACAGGCCGAAGATCATAAAAAAGGCTGCGACAAAGACGATGCCCGCCCTGAGCCATAATTACGAAAAGCAATACATCATCCCCGACCACACCCCCTGTGATTTCCTGATCCGCCTTGGCGTAATGGACCAAAGCGGGACGGTAATCCAGAAGCACTATGCGAAATTCCGCCAGATCAACCGCTTTCTGGAGATCGTATCCGACGTGCTGGACTTTTTGCCGGAAAGGCCTCTGCGCATCGTGGATTTCGGCTGCGGAAAAGCCTATCTGACCTTTGCTCTCTACCATTATCTGAAGCTGAAATTAGGAAAAAACGTTGAGATCATAGGCCTCGACTTAAAATCGGACGTCATCGATTTCTGCAACTGGGTCGCAGAGGACCTGAACTACAGCGGCCTTAAATTTCTAAAGGGAGATATCGCCGAGTATGACCAGCAGGAAAGGGCCGACATGGTCGTCACCCTTCACGCCTGCGACACCGCAACGGATTACGCCCTGATCAAAGCCGTCGGCTGGGGCGCGTCGGTGATCCTCTCCGTGCCCTGCTGCCAGCACGAACTGTTCAGCCAGATTTCAAACGAACTCCAAAGCCCCTTCCTGAAACACGGCATCCTGAAAGACAGGTTCTGCGAGATCCTTACCGACGGGCTCCGGGGTCTGAAGCTTGAAGCGCAGGGATACGATGTCTCCATGATCGAATTTACCAGCCTTGAGCACACCTCGAAAAACATCATGATCCGCGCGGTAAAAACCGGAAAGAAAAGCGCAGCCGCGGTCGAAGAATACCGGCGGCTGCAGGAATACTGGCATGTGGAGCCTTCCATCGACAGACTGTAGCCGCCGGTCTACCAGGAACCGCCGCCGCCGCCGCCCATGCCTCCGCCGGAGAAGCCGCCTCCTGACGAGAAGCCTCCGCCGCCGGAGAAACCGCTTCCGCCCCCTGACGGAGCCGGAGGAATCGAAATGTTTTGCTGAATCGCGCTGGTATAGTGATTGAACGAATTCATAAACACCCAGGTATTGAACATCGGGTATCCGTAGCCGTAACCCGGATTGTACCATGCCGGCGGCGCCACGTCGATTTTTTCAAACTTCTTCGCCCACTTGTCCGTCAAGCCGAACACATAGGCGTAGGGAAGCACATTGTAGAAATAATCCGGCTTTTCATCCACGAGGCGTTTGATCCGGTCAAGCTCCGCAGTCCTGATAAATTCCTTAAAGCCCAATACCTTGCCCAGCAGACTGGCGCTTTTCTTCGTCCTCTGCTTCATCCGCATCGTAAAGATCAGAGATACGGCAGACGCAAGGATCACGGCAAAGCCGGGCAGCGGATTGTTCAGAGTATTTGAACTGTAGATCAGCATTCCCAGGCCGGAAATGATCAGCGTTATATATCCCAGAATGTACAGACCTGTCGTCTTTCCTCTGGAGTTGCTCTCTTTCCTGTCATATGCGGAAATAAACGCGCTGAACCCGGCCAACGCCAATAGAATCGCCAAAACAGCGGCGACGATCCAGGTGTCGCTGCCTTTGTTGAGCATTGCGCCAAAGGCAGACAGAGACAGCGCCGGCGCCAGCATAAGCAGTACCCCCAGCGCTCTGGCTCCCAGAGAGCTATGTGTAAAAATGCGATTTTCCCGAAATGAAAAATAGGTCCTCAGCTGACGCTTCGTCACTTCAAAGGTCGGGTAAAAATCTCCCTTCAGATCATCCGGCGAGACCTGGTCGCGGCCGTTGAACAGACCCTGGAACATCGTGTATTCATAGGTTTTCACCTCAGGCGGCAGATCCTTCTCCTTGATCAGGGTAAACTGTCCGTCCCCGTCGTCCCGAATGGTCAGGTATCCCCCGTTTGCCCAGTATATGATCAGAGAAACGATGTCCTTGCTGTCCACCGCGCCGTCTATA
>DLFX01000007.1 GCA_002482405.1 Firmicutes bacterium UBA7709
CTTCATCCCCACCGACCCTTCAAGGACATAGACCACTTCCATATCGTCGTGAAAGTGGATCGGATATTCTATGATATTTGCCGTCACGACATTGAGAGGCAATCCTTCCTTGTAAAAACTTTTTTCCTTTAACATGGCCTTTTTCCCTTTCGTATAACATTCCGCCCGACGCTTCAGCGTTGCCCGGTATTTTTTACCGCCGGCAGATTTCATCATATTATGTAAACCCGTGTTTGCGCCNNTATGAGGTTTAAACGCTTATCCACAAGAACCTCAGCCTTTGTATACAATTTTATCCCAAGGCGGCTGTGGATAAAATTAAGCGCCATACCCGTTGATATTTCAACATTTTCTGATCACACCAAAAATGTCAATCCCCAACTTATCCACAGAGTGGTGGATAAATATCGAAAACCTGATGCCCTATAAATTTTCAGGTGCTGCAGAGTCCTATCCCCTGCTGTCGATTGTCCGCACCGGCTTCCCCGGCTCTCTTCCCGTATAGATCAGGATCCCTTCATAGATGCATCTCGCCAGCTTCCGCTGATATTCCTCCTGCTCCAGCAGCTTCGCCTCTTCCCGATTCGACAGGAAACCGCATTCGATGATGGCCATCGGCGCCGCCGGATTTTTGAACAGCAGCACATCCCTCTTTCCCAGGGCGACCCGGTCTGTTCCGTCGGAGATCCCGGTTACCAACTGTCCCTGAATTGCCTCGGCCAGCTTTTTGCTTTCATCGAGAACAGTCTGATCTCCCGGTCCCGTCGGATAAAATGTCTGAGCGCCGTGGACGGAAGGATCCTGCTTAAAGCTGTTCAGATGGATGCTCACCGCAACCATAGGGCCTACTTCTTTGATCATGGCTTTCCTCGCAAGCAGGTCGGCCGTTTTCTTTCCGCGTATCGTCCTGCTTTCGGTGTCCCCCAGCGTTTTATCCTCTTCCCTGGTCATTACCACCTTCCAACCGTCGGCCTCTGCGAGCTCCCGGATGTAAAACGCGATGGCAAGGTTAATATCCTTTTCGGTGACGCCGGCGGCGCTTGATGCTCCTCCGTCCATCCCTCCGTGACCCGGGTCTATAAGGATCACATCCGCTTTGGTGATCAGCTGGACCCTGGCAGCAATATCGTTATAAAAAGGATAAGCGCTGACCACCGCCACAGCCGCTAAAACCACTGCCGCAACCTTCCATTTTAAGTGATTGCCGGATTCTTTCAATCTCATTGCCGTCCCCTCCTGATTCATGTATATGAAGGGCCGGAATCCAGTATTATAACGCATTGCAGAAAATTTTCGGCTGAAAAAAATTTCCTTGCATTTATTCTTTGCGACATTTGATTTCATTATATCCCTCTGTGACAAAAAGTGCTATAATTTTTGTAATTACTTTGCGGTTTTTGAAGGAATAATAGAAAGAATGCACGGTGCGCAGCGGTTCTTCCGCACCGCAATGGAGAAATCATAAGAAAAGGATGGATGGATGATGACGAAAAAACTTTATCAGGAAGATGTATATAAAAAGGAATGTGAAAGTACGGTCCTGGAGGTTCAGGGGACAGGCTCCCAGGAGGACCCGTTCCGGCTCGTTCTGGACCAGACCGTCTTTTTTCCGACGGGCGGCGGTCAGCCCTGCGATCTGGGGACCATCGACGGCGTCCCCGTCACGGATGTTTCTGAAAAGGGCGGCAAAATATTTCATAAACTGCTTCCGGATTTCGGCCAACCACTCACGAAAGCGACGGATCTCGCCAACAGTCAACTGCCGACCCCTTGGCATGTCGGAGCAAAGGTCCGCTGCAGCCTCGACTGGAGTCGCAGATTGGAGCATATGCAACGGCACTGCGGCGAGCATATCTTATCCGGCATCTTTTTCCGCGAATGCGGAGGGGTAAACCGCGGCTTTCACATGGGAAGCGATTATATGACCATCGATATCGACGTGCCGGGGATCGCCTGGGAAGACGCCCAGCGGATCGAAACCCTGACCAACGAGGTGATCTGGGCGGACGTCCCGGTGACTGTAAGATATTATAAGGACCGATCGGAAGCGGAAAAGCTTCCCCTCCGGAAGGCCCTTGCCGTCGACGAGGATATCTCCATCGTCTGCGTCGGGGAGGAAAGCAATCCCGCCGATTGCGTCGCCTGCTGCGGAACACACCCATCCACCTCGGGCCAGGTCGGCCTGGTAAAGATCTTCAAGCTGGAGAATTACAAGGGCATGACAAGAGTCTATTTCGACGCGGGAAGAAGGGCGCTGGCAGACTATCAGAACAAGCACCGCATTCTCACGGAGCTGAACTTAAAATATTCGTCCGATGATAAAGACCTCCTGGACAAGATGAAAGCCCAGGACGAAAAAAACAAAGACGCCCGCCAGGAGCTTTATCTCCTGAAGAACACCTTTATCGCAGATGCGACAGATGAAATTTTGCGGAATTACGGCATTGAACCGGCCGGCTCTCCGGACCCCGGCGCGGAATTCACAGACAGCCGGCTTCTGATCCGGGAATACCCTCAGCTCCGGGCAGGCGACCTGCTGACCGTCACAAAAGCCCTGACGGAAAAGCTGAAATCTTTAGGGGATAAAGCGCCCCTTATCGCTCTGGTTTCGACACAGGAAAACATCGCAATCCTCGCTTCCGCCGGCAACCATGACTGCGGAAAGATCGTCAAGGACAACGCCCACGTCTGGAATGGAAAGGGCGGCGGAAACGCGTCCTCTGCCAGGGCCATGTTCCCGGGCCGGGAGGATCTGAATTGCTTCATCACCTTTATCCGGCAGGCTTACAGTGCGCAAAAATAAGCTGTCGGGCTTTGCTCCTGCTTCAATCCCCCAAGGCGTTTTGCAGATCAGAGATAAGATCGCCGGCATCTTCCAACCCGACAGAAAGCCGCAGCAGCCTCCCGTTAATGCCCATCGCTTCGCGCTGCGACCGCGGTACGTCTGCATGGGTCTGAAGGATTGGATAGGTGATCAGCGATTCGACGCCGCCGAGACTTTCAGCGTACTGGATCAGCTTTACGTTCTCCAAAGCCTGCCTCGCCAGATCCTCATTCTCCATCTCAAAGGAGATCATCGCGCCAAAGCCGGACGCCTGCCCGACCGACACAGCATAGTCCGGATGCGACCGCAAGCCGACGTAATAGACGGTTTTAACTTTTTTATTGTCATATAGCCATTTGGCGATCTTCAGCGCGTTTTCCTGCTGTTTCTCCATGCGCACGGCAAGGGTTTTGATTCCGCGGGAGATCAACCAGCTGTCAAAAGGAGCCAGGCAAGAACCCACCGTCTTATAGATCACCCTCAATTTTTCGCTCAGAACGCTGTCACGGACGACGAGGAAGCCAGCCAGGGTATCGTTGTGCCCGCCGAGGTATTTGGTTCCGCTGTGAACTACAACGTCCGCTCCGAGACTAAGGGGCTTCTGAAAATACGGCGTTAAAAATGTGTTGTCAACGATAAGGAGAATATCTTTTCCTTTCAAAAGGCCCGCCACCGCCTGAATGTCCGTCACATGCATCATGGGGTTCGTCGGCGTTTCAACAAAGACCGCTTTCGTCTCAGGCCTGATACATGCCATAACCTTCTCAAGGTCTGATGTATTGACAAAGTCAAAGGTCAGGCCGTTTTTTTCCGATATGGCAGAAAAATATCTTACCGAACCGCCATAAAGGTCGTCGGAAGCGACGATATGGTCTCCGGGGCGGAAGAGCTCCAGCAGGACCCCGATGGCCGCCATGCCGGATGAAAACGCCAACGCATCGCATCCGCCTTCAAGCCGCGCGACGATGCGTTCCAGATGCTCCCGCGTCGGATTCTGCACGCGAGTATAGTCAAAGCCGGTGCTCTGCTCAATGCCGGGATGGGCGAATGTCGCCGACTGGAAGATCGGCATGCTTACCGCACCTGTTTGATCATATTTTTTTTCGTCCCCGTGGACACAGAGTGTTTTTAAATCCATACTCATATTCCCTCCGCAAATTTTTCTTGCTGCGCCTCAATTCATAATAAAATACTAGTATCTCCCAAATCATACCGAAGTTATATGATTCCATACTAGTATTTTATCGATATTCTGTCAATATTTAATTCATATAATTCCTATGGAAATTCTTCCTGATCCGCCCAACGGTGAAAAATACAATGACCGTTCCAAGCACTGCGAGGATCGTGCTGACCATCAGCAGCAGCGGCACACCGCTGAGGTCCAGGATAATGCCCCCCAGCAGACTGGCGAAAACATTGCTCAACCCAATTGCTCCCGTAACAAATGACTGGCCCTTGACCGCCTCCCCCTTTTCCATCACTTCATCCACCAGGTGGACCGAGGCGGTAAGGAAAAACGCGAAGGAAATCAATTGAAAAATAAAGGCGACGTAAATGAACGAGACCGATGACGCGAGATAGATGAGGAATATTTTCATCACAAAGGCAACGGAAGAGACCTTCAGAAGAAACTGGCAGCTGACTCTCTTCCTGACATTGCTGAATAAGAACAGCCCGGGCATTTCCAGCAGCGCCATGAAGGAGAACAGCCGTCCCATCTGGCTGCTGGTCCCTCCTACCGCTGTGAGTATCTGGAGCAGATAGGCGTTGAGGACCGAGTTTTGAAAAAATATAAGAATGATTCCGAAGGTTAAAGCCATAAACGCCTTGTTTCTCACAATAAACTCTTTTAATCCGATGCTTTCCTCGCTCTGTCCGGCTTCTCCTTCCCGTTCCGGCTCTCCGCGATGCAGCGATTCGGGATTGTCAGGAAGGACCTGGCTCCCTCCGCCGCCTTTTCGAAATTTGTCGGTCATGGTGAGAGAAATCAAGAGCAGCGTCAGCACGGCAACTCCCGTTAACGGGATCACATTCAGCCCAAAAGTCGATACCAGCACTCCCAATACGGCGGCCAAAGCAGCGTAAGCGGTAGAGCCGATGCCCCTGGAGATTCCAAAGTTGACCCGATGGCCTTCTTCACCGAGATGAAATGCCATGGAGTTGATCAGCGGCTGCTGGGAAGTATGCCATGCGCACAGCATGATAAATATGACCGTTAAGATCCACGCTTTTTCTGTAAACAGGAACAAGGATGCTGTCCCAAGGATCAGCCCTCCTGTGATCATCACGTTGATACCCGCGAGGGAAATCCTGCGGGACCGGTCGGCGGCATCCGCAAGGAGCGGCTGCAGGATTACAGATAGGATGCCGGCAGTGGATAAAATCATGCCGATTTCCGTATTGGTATATTTTCTTCCGAGGAGAAAAACGGACGCAAAGCTCATGAGAGAGCCGAAGTACATCCAGTAGCATCCCTGCACCGCGCTATAAGTAATATTTAGTCGTCGCAATCAGATCGATCCCTTCTTCAATAAAGTCTTTCATGATGACCTGGCCAGGCTCCACAGGGGCCTCAACCGCAAGTCCCGAAATGATCCTCATGGCATCCGGCAGCTTCTCTTTCGGAATGCTGCCGCTGGTCTTTACGCTGACCAGAGGAGCGATTCCGGCGTTTGCTCCGTTAGCTGAAGCGGCCGCTCCGCCAGTCACCCTTACAGAAGAGGTCAGGGTCCTCTTGGGATTCAGGACTTCATTCTTTACATAAGCGGGTCCCTTGCCGCACATGCCTCCGTGAAGGTCGTAATCGATTTCACAGCCGTTGGGGCACATGATACAGGTGATGGTTTTCGCGCCGGTTTCCGCTTTCTTCCGTGCGGTGTCTTTCTTGCGCTTCACCAGATCCGCCCTCTTCTTTCTCATGGTTTCGATGCCAGGGTAGGAATATCTGGTTTCACCGGGCTCCTGCCCGGCCGCAATCTTCAGAAGATAGCTTTCCACCTGCCCGGCGACCATTTCCCCTTCCAGCGTCACATCGTCCACCAGATCGTGGACATAAAGGGAATTGCCACAGAGGAAAACACCTTTGTGGCGGTCTTCTATCATGTCCTCCTCCGGGATCAGGCCCACCGACAGGATCAGAGTATCACATTCGTAATGAGCGGCGCTCCCCGGGATCTCCTTGCCTTCGGAATCGATGCGAACGGTATCGACACCGGAAACCCGTTCTTTCCCGTAGACATTGGATACCACAGTATTGGTAAAAAGCGGAATATCAAAGTCCTCGAGGCATTGGATGAGGTTTCTCTTCAGGCCCCCCGGAACGTCCTCTTTTTCAACGACACAGAGCACCTGACCCCCTTCCAGGGTAATTCTCCTCGCCACGATGAGGCCGATATCCCCCGAGCCGACGATGACGGCCCTGCGCCCCGGCATGAGGTTTTGAAGGTTAATCATCGCCTGAGCCGTCCCGGCGGTATAGATTCCGGCGGGTCTGGTTCCCGGGATGTCCGCGAGGCCTCTGCCCCGCTCCCGGCAGCCCGCAGCCGCGATCACCGCGTCCGCCTCATATTCCACCACGCCCTGCCCGGTCTGAACCGCCACGAGAGAACGCCAGGGGTTTGCCGGGCGTTCAGCGCCTGCCGGCAAATGCTCAGAGCCCTCAGTCAGCGGAGCGCTCTGATCCTCTGCACCCAGCGCACGGACGGAGAGCACGGTGGCTTCCATGATATACGGGACCTCCTGCTCCAGGATGCGCTCCTCGTAGATCGCCGAATATTCCGGGCCGGAATAGTTCTTTTGATAGTACACCAGCCCGAATCCGTCGTGAATGCACTGAGGCAGCACGCCTCCAAGCCGGTTTTCCTTTTCCAGAAGGATGATATTTTCGATTCCTCTCCTTTTCAGGGAAAGAGCTGCTGCCATCCCCGCAGGGCCGCCGCCGATGACGACGACGTCCTTTCTGATTCTTTCGCTCATCACTTCACCCTCCCCTCAAACATCCGGCTTCCGAAGCCGTTCCAGAGGATCGTCAGAGGATCCACGCCCCTTTTCTTTTCCAAAAGCTCTATGATATTAATGGTACAGAAACTGCCCTGGCAGATTCCCATGGTCACTCTCGTCCTGTTTTTCAGCCCCTTCACCGTGGGGATCGCTCCGATCTCCAAAATCCGGTCATAGGCTGCGAGGAGCGCAGCTTCCGTGATCCCTTCGCACCGGCAAATCATTTTCTCATCTCCTGGCTCAGCGAAAATGGATGAACCGTTTGAGCCGAAACCAGCCTCATGGAATGGCTTCCCGGCGCCTGCGCTGCCGGCCTCCATGCCCTGCGCGCCTCTGTCGGCGGCCTTCCTGTTGCGGTCCATGATCTCATCCGCCATCTTCGCGACCATCTTTGCGATGGGAATCGACGCGGTCATTCCCGGAGATTCGATCCCGACTAGTTGAATAAAACCGGAAACCTGCCCGCTCTCCTCAATGACAAAATCAGCGTANNATTCCGGAGCCAGCTTGGGCCGGACTCCCGCAAAACTGTGAATGCAGTCCGTTACATCCAGATCAGGGAAGAGCTCCCGGCCCTCTGACCTCAGCTGATCCATGACGCTCCGGGTCGTGGCATAAGACTCGCGGTCAGGAAATCCCTGCGGAAGTGCTGTGCCGGGTCCTTCCTGCAGATGCTCCCCGCCAGGCGATTCTGATAAGTATTCCGCGCTGGGTCCGATC
>DLFX01000121.1 GCA_002482405.1 Firmicutes bacterium UBA7709
CGGGGCAGACGCCGATTGGAACGAAAGAGACGGGAGACATGATCGCCGCCGCAATATGAACGAAAATTTAGCCTGTGGGTTGCCATTCGTCAGATTATATGCTTTAATGAATCCGTCATGAAATAACAGATTCTTTATTCAGTATTCAGGCGCGAGGTGCGGGTTATGTATTTAACGGTCGGCGAAATTGCAAAGGTACTGGGAGTCTCCACGGAAATGATCCGATTTTACGTAAGGCAGGGGATCATTAAGCCGATGAAAAATGAAGAAAACAGCTACTGGGAATATTCCTCCGACGATGTCCTGCGTTTATCAGATATCCTGTTTTACAGGGACCTGGATCTGCCGTTAAAAGATATCAAGCGCATCTTTGAAGGCCTTGAGGTAGAAGAAATAGGGAATCTGATAGAAGAAAGAAAAAAAGACGCCCAGAAAAATATCCGGAAACTGCAAAGAACTTTGGAAAAGCTTGAGGAATGGGAAGAAAGCTACAATGACGAATTCAATCTCATAGGCAAATATAAAATTGGGCGCATGCCTCCGGAGCTTCGGAAAGAGGGATATTACGACGAGGAGGATCACATCGCAATCTACCTGAAGAGCGGGCTCAAGATCAACAGGCAGGACTGGATCTATGTTTCTCTTTCATTTTGCTGCAATATCTTTGACGGGGAACTCAAGCTGAAGAGATATTTGTCGGTAAACAAGACCCAGGAGACAGAGCAGGCCAACAGCGCCCAGGATACCATAGAAGAAAGCGCGGAGCGCTGCATCTATACGCAGGTGTTTTACAGCGATTGCCTGGAGGATATGATAAACCCCCTGGTCGAATACGCGGAACGGGAGGGCTACCAGCTGGCGGGCGAAATCTACGGAAGAGAGAACACAAATTACTTTGTAAAAGGAAAAAGGCTGGGCATGTACCGGTTATATGCGCCAATCAGATGAAAAATTAAAAAATCACTATTGACCTCGGAGTTGCTCCGAGGTTTATTATTCATTTAAGATCATAAAAATTAACAGGAAACCAGGTGAAGGGAATGTGCGGTAACAAGCTGATAGCTGAAGTTGAAAACAGGCGGGCGGAAATCATAGACGCGCTCTGCCGGTTTATAAGGATTGAAAGCATCTCAAATCACGATGAGAAGGTGCGGGAAGCCCTTGACTTTGTCTTGGATATGGGGCGCAGTCTCGGATTTAACGCGGAGGCCCGCTTGAATGGTCAGGTGGGCGTGATCGAAATCGGCCAGGGTGACGAGACTCTGGGAATCCTTTCCCATGTGGATGTGGTGGGGCCGGGAAATCTGGGAAAATGGACGACGAAGCCCTTTGAACCGGTGATCAAAGATGGAAGAATTTACGGGAGAGGTGCGCTGGACGATAAAGGAGCGACCATTGCAAGCCTGTTTGCCATGAAGGCGGTCTGCGATCAGGGGACGCCATTGAAGAAAAAGGTTCAGATGATCCTGGGAACCCGGGAGGAAGTGGAATGGACCGACATGACGGCTTATGTAAAGGAATTTCCCCTGCCGGATTACGGCTTTACGCCGGACGGTGAGTTTCCCCTGTGCAATATAGAAAAGGGGTGCATCGATATCGTCATGTCTTTTCCGTTGGATGACTGTGCCGGAGACGGCAGGTACTTGAGTTTGATAGACTCCGGAACGGCTCCCAATATCGTTCCGGGAGTCTGCACCGCCGAGATAACCGAGATCCGTAACGGAAAGACGACAGTCCAGCCGATAGAAGTTCTCGGAAGATCCGTTCATTCCTGTGCGCCGGAAAAAGGGGAGAACGCGATTTTTAAGCTGGCGGAAAAAGTAAAGGAGATAGATCTGAAAAAAAATAAGCTGCTGGAGCTGCTCTGCATGGTGAGCGAGCGCTTTGGGGATATGTACGGCGGCAGCGTCGGACTGCGCAGCGAAAGCGAGTATTACAACGGAGAGTTTGTCCATCGGAACGTGCTCTCTCCGACATTATTCAAAGTGGAAGACCGCTGTGCGAGAATAAACGTCAACATAAGATCAGCTTACGGCGCGAAGGAAGAAGAGATTGTCGGGGCGATGAAAGCGCTTGCGCTTTCCTATGGGGGAGAGGTTGTGAAAGTCACGATTCTTCCGGCGGTGTATGTGAGCAAAGACAGGCCTTTTGTACGGGCTATGGCAGAAGCGTATGAAGAGGCGACAGGTTTGAAAAATGAGTTTGTTCTGGCTTACGGCGGTTCTTACGCCAAAGCAATGCCCAACATTGTGTCCTGGGGACCGATATTTCCCGGAGAGGAAGACACCTGCCATGAAGAGAACGAGTATATCTCCATTGAGAGCCTGATGGACAATGCGAAGATCTTTTCTGTGGCGATCGGCAAAATCGCCCTTTCCGGAGTGTCCTTCAGATAAAAGCAATATCTGTTAAAAGAAAGGAGAACTGTATGGATTCGTTAGGTTTATTGAGCTTGATCCCCATCATTGTAATTCTGGTGCTCTCCGTCTGGACAAAAGAAACATTCATGTCAATTGTGGCCGGAGTAGTGGTCGGATATCTGATGATCGAGCACGGACACCCTTTGAAAGCGTTTAATTCATTCCTCGACGGCCTATATTCCGTATTGATGGCCGAAAACACGGTATGGGTATTGATGCTTGTGGCACTGTTCGGATCGTTGATCATGCTGATGAAGGAATCAGGCGGAGTGATGGGGTTTTCGAATCTGGCGCACAAGGTGATGAAAACCAGAAAGGCTTCCATGATCGGAACCTGGGTCCTGGGCATTATTATTTTCGTCGACGATTATTTAAATTGTCTGGCAATCGGAGCTGCGGTAAGGGATATAACCGATAAACACAAGGTTTCGAGGGAAATGCTGGCTTATATCGTAAACTCCACGGGGGTAACGGATTGTGCCGCTATTCCGATTTCCAGCTGGGCGGCGTATATGGGAGCGCTGATGGTCACTGCCAATATGACGGGCGGATTGTCACAATTCAGCGCTTACGTACATACGATGCCGTTTATTGTTTACGGATGGCTGGCGGTGCTCTGCGTTCCGCTATTCTGCCTGGGCGTCATACCCCTCTTCGGACCTATGAAAAGGGCCGAGCAAAGGGCTCAGGAAACGGGTCAGACTCTGTCCGACATCTCGAAAGCGGCGCTGGTAGAGCTTCCGGAAGAGGAAAAGAAATTTGAAGGAAAGAAATGCAATGTCCTCAATTTTCTCATCCCGATCCTGGTCGTCGCCGTATTTACGGTCATAACGGAGGATATTCTTCTCGGACTTTTCGCCGCCGTCGGCGTATGCCTTGTCATGTATCTTCCCCAGAGACTGATGTCTATCAAAGGATTTTTCAAACACCTTGTAGGCGGCATGGTCGACATGTTCCCGATGCTGATCCTCATCGCCGTTTCCTATATGCTGATCGACGTCAATACAAAGCTGGGCCTCGTTGATTATGTTGTGAAGGTTGCTCTGAACAATGTCAATCCGGCTTTTCTGCCGGTCACGATATTTGTTGTGATCGGGTTGCTGTCATTTGCTTCGGGAAGCTTCTGGGGTCTGGCTGCGATTGCGTTCCCCATCGTAGGCCCTCTGGCCGCCGCTCTTGGCGTGAGCCCGTTCTTATGCGCGGGCGCCCTGATTTCATCGGTTTGCTTTGGAGGCCATATCTGCATGTATTCCGATACGGTAATCCTTACTTCCGCGTCAACGCAGGTCACAAATGCGGAGTATTTCAGGACCTCGGCGCCTCTGGTGGCGGTGCCCTTCGCGCTGTCGGCCATCGTGTTCCTGATCTTGGGATTTGCGATATAGTGAAGATCTTAAAAGGCTCATTTTAAATCTATGGAACAATAGGCATGTAATAAGAACGCCGTCTGAGGATTTCTCCCCGGACGGCTTCTTCTGTGGTGTGCGTATGGCCGCGCTTCCGGAACAATGCCGGCAGGCGCCATGCACAAATTTCGTCAATCTTCGATCGACAGAAATTTTCCGTTATTCCTCCCGGTCCGCTTTATTGCCCAAGTGGACAGGAGATATATAAGGTAAAAGAGAATTATGCAATGAAATTATTTTGTGCTTCCACGGGATCCTTCTTCTCCCCCGCTGAAGGTTTTTCCTTCTTTTCAGGAAGCTGGGCAAGGATGATGGCTGCAAACATGATGCAGCAGCCCAGGAGCTCCCGGGGGGAAATATGCTCCTTCAGAATGATTATTCCTGCAATCACCGCGAATACGGACTCAAGGGACAGCAGCAAAGAGGCCACCGCCGGTTCGGTATCACGCTGTCCGAGGATCTGAAGCGTGTAGGCCGCGCCGCAGGACAGCACCGCGGAATAAAGGATCGGTTCCGCGCAGGCTACGATATTTCCCCAATCGACGGTTTCGAATAAAAGCATGCCCGGCAGGGAGAGCAGTCCCGCTGTCAGGAATTGCAGGCAGGATAATCTGACGCCGTCCGTTTTAGGCGAAAAGTGATCGATGATCAGAATGTGCGAGGCAAATCCGAAGGCGCAGGCGAGCACCAAAAGATCGCCCTTGGCGATAGAAAAACCTTCTTTTACACAGAGCAGATAGAGGCCAATGACGGCCAATACCACGCAGACCCAGATGACCGGACGGACCTTGTGTCTGAAAAAAAGTCCGAAAAGCGGCACCAGCACGATGTATAGGGCTGTAATGAAACCCGCTTTGCCCGCGGAGGTATACATCACGCCGAACTGCTGAAGCGTGCCTCCGATAAACAGCGCGATGCCGCAGGACAGGCCGCCGGCGATAAGGGTTTTTTTATCCTTTTTGACTTCCAATCCTGTTTCGATTTGAGGCGTGCCGCTCGTCAGCGCTCCTTCTGCGGTTTCGGACTCGCCGTTTTGCTTTTTTAAGCGATCCATGAGAAAGATCACCGGAATCAGGACGGCGGACCCAAGCAAAAACCTCAATACGTTGAAGGTAAAGGGACCGATATACTCCATTCCGGCCTTCTGCGCCACAAAGGAAGCGCCCCAAATCAGGGCCGCCGTAAACAGCATCAGATCACCGCGTAATTTTTTACTCATAAACCGTGCCTCAGTCTTTCTATCTATCTATACTTCAGTTTTTCTATCTATAGAGCATTATACTATAACGCAATGATCGTGCCAAATTTGGCGCAATAAGTCTTTTTTTGAAAACCTGTCACAAACGCTGAAATTAAAGCCTTTTTCCCGTTGGGATAAACTTGGTTTAAAAAATATTCGGCCCCGGGATCGAGTCGATATCAAATCACGTCTGCGAAAAACGATACGAAATCGATTCAAAATCGTAGACGTTCCGAGGGATTCGAGTTATAATGAATCATCTCAGGGCCGTTGTTATGATATAATGGACGGTAGACTGCATGATAGAAGAGGCATACTTGAAAGGACAATTATTAATGAAAAAAGTTAAGGATACATTCGGTCTGAGCCGCGTCGTCGAACCCAGTTCGTCGGTGCCGGTTACGGCCTGGAAATTGGATAACACCCGGGAGATAAAGCCTGAGGAATGCAGGGTATCGCTGAAGCTGATCCATCTGGAAAGGGATTGCTTTCAGCAGATCTGCAATGAATGCGGATATGACGACACGAAGATCACCGCGAGGATATTTGACCTGATCAACCGCAGAGGAAAGCTCCACAACCCTTTTACCAACACGGCGGGGCAATTTTACGGAACCATCGAAGAGATGGGCACCAAGTACGCGGAACATTCCTCCTATAAGCCCGGCGATGAAATTTTCTGCCTGACGACGATGACGGCGCTCCCGATCCATATCGATAAGATACACAAGATCGATTACAATTTCGGTGTGCTGACGGTATCGGGCTACGGAATCATCTTTCTCGATTCGCCGCTGACGTCGATTCCGTCGGATATTCCGCTGGAATACACCCTGGTAGCCTTTGACGAAGCCGGGAACTTCTGTACTATATATGATTCCTGCGCGGAAGGAAAACGGTTCCTGATCATCGGAAAGGATCTTCCCTCCAGCCTTGCCTATGTCGCCGCGATAAAAAAGGCGACGGGCGGAAATTGCTACATCACAATCCTTATCGACGAAGGAGAGATCGGAACGCTTACACAGGGGCAGGCGGCAGCCGAGCTGGGACGCTGGGCGGATTCCTTTTACATCCTCGACGTCACACAGCCGATTCCTTCGTCGGAAACGGTGCTGAACAAAGAAAAAGAGCTCTACGATATGACGATCAACTGCGAGGATCTTCTTGGCTCGGAGGTGCTGAGCGTGATCCTTACCCGGCAGAAAGGCAAGCTGTTCTTCACAAGCCTTAAAAATACCTATACCCAGTCAAACCTCATCGCGGAAAGCATGCATAAGGAGTTGGAAAACTACGTTCTCGGCCAGTTTGTCGAAGGGGTCGAGGGCTTTATCATCGAGCTTCTCAACTCGGTTTCCGGAGAGCTGGACCGGCTGAGCAGGCTTTATCAATCTCAGGAGAAGTCCGGGAAACGGAGTGTGAGAAATTCGGCATCATACGCCGCGGATACGACCGGAAAAGCGGTGGACTTCATCTTCAGCAGTCAGGCTACGGAAGCACTGGTGAACGAGGTTCTGAACATTGCCGATTATGACTGCAACGTGATCCTTCAAGGAGAAACCGGCGTCGGGAAGGAAAAGGTCCTGGAGCTGATCTATAAAAACAGCGCCAGAAAGAATAAGCCCTGCGTCAAGATCAACTGCGCGACGATTCAGGAAAATTTAGCGGAAAGCGAATTTTTCGGCTATGAAGCCGGCTCCTTTACCGGGGCGCAGACCACCGGAAAAAAGGGTTACTTTGAGCTGGCCAACGGCGGAATCCTATTTCTCGACGAGGTGGGAGCCCTCTCGCTGGGCCTGCAGTCAAAGCTGCTCCGGGTTCTTCAGGAGAATCAGTTTTACAGAGTCGGCGGAACGGCGCCGATCAATATCAACGTACGTGTCATCTGCGCCAACAACGTGCCGCTGCGGCAACTGGTGGAGCAGGGGAAGTTCCGGGAGGATCTGTATTACAGGCTCAACATCTGCACCATCACCGTACCGCCTCTGCGGGACCGCAGGGACGATATCGTCGCGTTGGCGGCCGCGTTTCTTGAAAATTTCTGCAAGCAGTACGGGACCGATAAGGAATTCGATCCCTCGGCTCTCGCCAAGCTGGCGGAGTACGACTGGCCCGGCAATGTCAGAGAGCTGGAAAACCTGATCCACCGGACGGTGATCAGCGTAAAGGGGCATATTATCACAGGAGACAATGTGGAGGGAATTTTGAACGAGAACATCTACGAGGATCTGGTGGTCAGCCTGAAGCGGGAAGTGCGGGCCTCGACTTCCCTGGATTTCAACAAGATCATCGAGCAGCAGGAGATCCGGTTGATCGAATACGCTCTGAAAAAGTGCGGCAGTACCAGAAAGGCCGCCGAATTTCTCCACATGACCCAGCCTCAGCTCATGCGAAAAAAACAGAAATATGAGTTATAATATAATAGGTATATTAATATAAGCGGCCGATCTGGAGATCGGCTGCGGACAAAAGGAGGGAACCTTTGATGAAAGAGGTTTATGAAATTCTGAAAAAATGCGATACTTACTATCTTGCGACGATGGACGGGGATCAGCCGAGGGTAAGGCCCTTCGGAACAGTCGACCTGTTTGAGGACAAGCTTTACATTCAGACAGGCAAAGTGAAGAACGTCTCCAAGCAGATGAAAGCCAATCCCAAGGTAGAGATCTGCGCCATGATCGACGACAGCACATGGATCCGGGTAGAGGCCACCGCGGTGGAAGACGACAGGCTCGAAGCGAGAGAGCACATGCTTGCCGCATACCCGTCGTTACAGTCGATGTACGCGGCAGACGACGGCAATTGCCAGGTCCTGTATTTGAAAGATGCCACGGCGACGATCGCTTCGTTCACGGCAGAGCCAAAGGTGATCAGGTTCTGACTGCCGGCCGTAACCCGCGCTCGATCCACCGTAACCAGCCGCCGGCCAACCAGCGGTCGGCGGTCGGCGGTCGGCTGAGGCCGATTGACAGAAGGCCAAAGGCGGATTATACTATAGTTGATATGCTTTCACAGAGAAAAGCAGCATGAAAAAAATGATTGTCTCCGATTTCCATTTGACAGAACTGCCGGTGGAAACGATAGGGTAAAGAGAGTGATTTCTTTGCCTGCCATTGCGCAAAGGAGAGGAATGTGCCGGGTCGGTACAGTTCTTGAATTTGCTTTTTTTATGTGCGGAAGCGGCGAAGCTATTTTTTCCTTGAAACGAGAGATCAGAAAGGTGAAACTCATGAAAAGACTCAAGTTTGATAAGAACAAGTGCATCGGCTGTCAGTTGTGCGCACAGGTCTGTTCGGCGGTGCATGAGGGGGAGTACATCCCTTCCAGGTCCAGAATCAACATCGAATCCTATTACGACAAAGACGGCGTGCTGAAATACAAGGATTCCTTCTGCATCCTGTGCGGCATCTGCAAAAAACAGTGTCCTGTGGGCGCCATATCGTTAAACGAACATATTGCGGTGGATCATGACCTCTGTATCGGCTGCGGCGTGTGCGAAAGAGCGTGTCCCAAGAAGATCGTCAGGATTCGTGATGAAAAGTCATATATATGCGATACCTGCGACGGCGACCCGTCCTGTGTGAGGATATGCCCCCAAAACGCACTGACTTTTGAATGATCGGAAGAGAGGAGAACGCAATCATGACAATGTTAGGATATCAGAATAGAATACTGAGGGTAGACTTGACGAAAAAAGGTGCAAAGACCGAACCCCTTCGAATGGATTGGGCTGAAAAATATATCGGATCAAAGGGATTGGCGATCAAATATATGTACGAGGAGCTGAAACCGGGCATCGATCCTCTTTCTCCCGACAATAAGCTGCTCTTTACGACAGGGCCCATGACAGGGACCCCGGTTCCCTGCTCCGGAAAGCTTTCCGTCGCCGCGAAATCTCCCGCTACCGGAACGATGAACGACTGCTCTATCGGAGGGCATGCGGGGCTGCAGATCAAATACGCCGGGTATGACATGATCATTCTGGAAGGGGCGCTAAAAGAGCCTGGCTATCTTCTCATCGAGGACGATAAGATTCAATTTAAGGATGCAAAGGAGCTTTGGGGCAAGGGCTCCCACGAGACGGAAGCCATCCTGGCCGAAAAATACGGACATGATTACAGCATTCTGTCCATCGGGCCCGCGGGGGAAAATCTGGTCATCATGGCTTGCATCAACTCCGACTATTACAGGCAGGCCGGCAGAGGCGGCATCGGCGCTGTAATGGGAAGCAAAAAGCTGAAGGCCATCGTGATCCGGGGAACCGGCGGGGTGAAGATCCCCAACATCGTGGAGAATACGAAGAAGATCACGGAGATCCTCAGAGAGGACGTGATGCAGGAGGACAACACCTTTATTTACGATACGGGAACAACCGCGTTCCTGGAAGCCTGCAGCGACGGCGGAATTCTGCCCAGAAAAAACTTTTCCGATACGACGGATGAAAACTGGACGAAGTACAACGGCGATGTGCTCCTTGAAAAGCGAATCGGAAAGAGAGGCTGCGGAAGCTGCGGCCTGGGCTGCGGGAACTTCCTGAAGTTTGGAGACGTTACGGTGGAAGGTCCCGAATATGAAAGCATCGCCGTTGCCGGGCCTAACGCGGGCATCGACGATCCGGAAGCCATCGTGAAATTCAACCAGATCGCAGACGACGTGGGCCTTGACACCATCAGCGCCGGAGATACCATCAACTATGCGATGGAAATGACGGAAAAGGGTATCCATGACTTCGGCATCCGGTTCGGGGATAAGGAGAAGTATCTCGACTACCTGAGGCTGATGGCGAAAAGAGAAGGGGTCGGCGCCGATCTCGCGCTGGGAGTTAAGCTGCTCTCCGAAAAATATGGCGGAGCGGACTTTGCAATGCATGTTAAAGGTCTGGAATATCCGCAATACGAACCCCGGGGTTCCTGGGGGATGTCCCTCTCCTATGCGGTGTCGGACCGGGGCGCCTGCCATATGAGAGCCTATGCGCCCAATGAAGAGGTATTTGCCGCCTCCGTTCCCCCCTATACTCCGGAGGGAAAGGGAGAGATGGTATATAATCTGGCGGTGTTCAACGCCGTGAAGTTCTCCCTTTGCATCTGCGATTTCTGGGCCACCATCTCCTTTGAGCGGATGGCGGAACTGATGACGCTGGTAACGGGAAAAGAGTGGACCGAAGAGGATATGAAGGAAGTCGGCACGAGAGTCATCAACATTGCCAGAGCCTTCAACCAGAGGGAGGGTTTCGACCGCAGGCACGATACCATACCGAAGCGCCTGGTCAATGAGGCGCTGCAGAACGGACCTGCCGCCGGGCAGAAGATTCCTCAGGAGGCTTTCGAGGACATGTTGGACCAGTATTATGCGGTATTGGGCTGGGACAGGAACGGCATGCTTCCCGACAGTTTAATTGCCACACTTTAAGGGGTTGAGAGGGCTATTATGAAAATCACAATTCAGTTAAGAGGCAGCCTGACAAGGTTTTTTCAGGGTGAGAAAGAGAGGACCGCAGAGGTTCCCGACAACTGCTCCGCGGAAGAGGCCCTCAAGGCTGTCGGCATCGATTGGACAGCCGTTAAAAACTTTGGGTTTGTGGCCGTCAACGGCAAACGGGTCATGATCTACGACAAGCTTCGGGAAGGGGACGAATTGAAGGCGGATCCCAAAATTTCCGGAGGCTGATAGCAATTAGAATTCTTTTATAAATAGAAGGGGGCAACCTTGCGAAGCTTTGAGAGCTTCTTAAGGCTGCTTCCTTTTTTCATTATTGGCTCATACGCCGGGCTGTGCCTAAAAAATTTACGGCCAGTCGAAATGCTCCCTTATATCTGCCAACCCTCCGAATCCTGTCAACTGCTGTCGTTTTGTATTTTTCGAAAAATATTGACATCGCGTTTTGAAATAAATTATAATACTATCAAATAGTTTGACTATCAAATTAATTTTCGCAATTATATTATTTATCCGGTATTCAATACGGCGGAAATTTGCGTTGGATAGAACGCTAAAGCGTCGGACAGAATGTTAAAGTGAACGACGGCGGAAATCCGCCGCCGGACAGAAGGAGGTACTATTTGGGAGTTACAATATTGTCAACGGGCAAAGCGCTGCCGGAACTGGTAGTGGGAAATAAAAAGATGGAGGAGCTGGTCGAGACTGATAATCAATGGATCATCGACCGGACCGGGATCGAGGAGAGGTGTATCGCAACAAAGGAAACCGGCCTTGATCTGGCTGTGGCCGCTGCAAAGGAGGCTCTGGGCGATATGGATAAGGACACCATCGAACTCGTGCTGGTGGCGACGGTTACGCCGGACGCCATCGTGCCCTCCATGGGCTCCCTGGTCAAGCGGGCTCTGGGATTGAAAAATGCCATTGCCTATGATATCAACGCCGCGTGCAGCGGATTTATCTACGGGACCTGGAATGCGGAAGCCCTGATGAAGACTTACGGAATCAAGCGGGGGATGGTCATCGGGGTGGAGCGGCTTACCCGCATCACAAACTGGGAGGACAGAGGCACCTGCGTCCTGTTTGGAGACGGAGCCGGCTGTTGTATTTTGGAATTGACGGATGAAAAGCCTGGGATATTGGCCAGCTTTGTGAAAAATTACGACGACGTTTCAAACGTTCTCACCGTAGACATGGAATATCTGCGGACTCCTTTTGCGGACGACGGGAAAAAGGAGCAGTATATTCATATGAACGGAACTCAGGTATTCCGCTTTGCCGTAGGCGCCATCGGGGAAGTGATGGACGCGGTGCTGCAAAAGGCGGGAATCAAGGCGGACGACGTAAAATATTACGTTCCGCACCAGGCCAACATGAGAATAATCCAGGCGGCCGCACAGCGCCTGAAACAGCCCATTGAGAAGTTTCAGGTCAGCATCCGGACCACCGGCAACGTATCGGCGGCAAGTGTTCCCATGGCATTGACAGATTTAATGAAAAGCGGTAAAGTACACTCTGGTGACAAAATTATGCTGGTGGGATTCGGCGGCGGCCTGACGGCGGGAGCGATCTTGTTTGAAGCGCTGTAAATTTTCCGCCGGAAACGTTAGAAGGAGATCGAAGAAATGGTAAATATCTGTGAATTGCTTGGAATTGAATATCCCATTATTCAGGGGGCCATGGCGTGGATCGCAGACGCTTCCCTTGCATCGGCGGTAAGCAATGCGGGGGGTCTGGGCGTCGTCGCCAGCGGCAATGCGGATGCGGAATGGGTGCGCAATGAAATTCGCAAAACGAAAGAACTGACTGAAAAACCCTTTGGCGTCAACGTCATGCTGCTGAATCCCCATGCCGACGAAATCATGGACGTCATCTGCGAGGAACGCGTTCCCGTAGTGACGACGGGGGCGGGCAATCCCGGAAAATATATTCCAAAGCTGAAGGAACATGGCATCAAAGTGATTCCGGTGGTGGCGTCGGTAGCCCTTGCCGTCCGGGTAGAACGCGTCGGAGCCGACGCGGTCATTGCGGAAGGCCAGGAGGGAGGCGGCCACATCGGCGAAGCAACCACCATGGCATTGGTCCCCCAGGTGGTGGACGCGGTGAAAATACCTGTCGTAGCAGCAGGCGGTATCGCCGACGGACGCGGAGTCGCCGCAGCCTACATGTTGGGCGCAAAGGGAGTTCAGGTCGGGACCCGTTTCCTGGTGGCAAAGGAATGCACGGTTTCACAGAACTATAAAGATATGATATTGAAAGCGAAGGACACGGATACGGTGCCGACTGGCCGAAGCACCGGACATCCGGTCAGAGTGCTGAAAAATAAATTGGCCAGGGAGATTCTCTCCTTGGAAAAAAGAGGCGCGGATCCATCCGAAATCGAAAAGCTGGGCACCGGCGCCCTGAGAGCGGCGGTAAAGGACGGAGACGTGGTCAACGGTTCCGTCATGTCGGGACAGATTGCAGGTCTGGTCAATAAGGAGCAGACCGCGAAGGATATAATAGAAGAAATGTTTGAGGAGGCGGCGGATGTCTATGAGAATAGGGTTGCTATTTGCAGGGCAAGGGGCTCAATATTCAGGAATGGGTAAGAGTCTGTATGACAACTCGAAGGAAGCAAAGAGAATCTTTGACCTTGCGGGGAAGGAAATACAGGAATGGTGCTTTGAGGGCTCCAAGGAAATCCTGAGGCAGACCAACATCACGCAGCCATGTGTTTATACCGTATCCATGGCGGCTTATGAGGCCTTTCTGGAGGAGCTGTCCAAACTGGAGGACGGTCTGGCCGGCGAGCTGGAAATCGCGGGCATGGCCGGGTTCAGCATGGGAGAATACGCGGCGCTTACCGCCACCGGAGCGATTCGGGGCATTGAAGAAGGGCTGAATATCGTGCGGAACAGGGGAACCTGGATGAACGAAGCCGGAAGAGATGAGAACGGAGAGGCCAAAGGCGGCATGGTCGCCGCTTTCGGAGACAGGGCGCAGATCCTGGACTGCGTCGCTCAATCCCGGGAGGCCGGCATCCTGGAGGGAGTTAATTTCAATTCCCCGGTACAGACCGTCGTAGCTGGCGATCTGGAAGCATTGGAACGCTTTAAGCTGAAAGCAAAGGAGGAGCGCATCAAAGCGGTTCCCTTGAGCGTCGGCACCGCATTCCACAGCCCGATGATGGAGCCAGCCGTACCGAAGCTCCACGAATTGCTCCTTGCGTCCGGGCTGAAAAGGCCGTCGGTGAAGATCTATTCCAATGTTACGGGAAGAGACATCATGGAAGGCGCTCAGGGCGACGAAGGGCAGTGGATTGCCGATATCATGGCGAAGCAGGCAAAGAGCCCGGTGTACTGGCAGGAGACCATGGAGAATATGGCCGCGGACGGGATCAGGGCGTTTATTGAAATCGGCCCGGGGAGCACCCTTTCCAGCCTGGCAAGGAAGATCGACAGCGGACTGATCACCATGCACATAGAAGATCAGGAAACCTTGATGGAGACTATAGATACGTTAAAGCAGTTGATTACGGAGGTGCAGGCATGCTGACAGGAAAAAGCGCCATCATAACCGGCGGAGTCAGAGGGATCGGCAAAGCCATCGCGGAAGAATTCTGCAGGCAGGGCGCCGACGTGCTGCTCTGCTACCGCAGCAATGAGGACGCGGCGAAGAAGACAGCGGAGGAATTGAGACAGTACGGAACCCGGGTCGAGCTGATCAAGGGGGATGTTGCGAACCCGGACCACGGGCAGGAAGCGGTAAAGGCGGCAAAGGAGCTGTTCGGAAAGATCGACATCCTGGTAAACAACGCGGGAATCACAAAGGATAAGCTGCTGATGAAAATGACCCCCGCTGATTTCGACGAAGTGATCCAGGCTAATTTAAACGGAAGCTTTAACTTCCTGCAGGCTGCCGCACCGGTCATGATCAAGCAGAGAAGCGGAAGGATCATCAATATGTCCTCCATCGTGGGGGTTCGGGGCAGCGCGGGACAGATCAACTACAGCGCGTCCAAAGCGGGGCTTATCGGCATGACCCTGTCGGCCGCCAAGGAGCTGGGACGCAGGGGCATCACCGTAAACGCAGTGGCGCCGGGATTCATTGAAACCGATATGACGGACGTCCTGACGGAGGACCAGAAAAAGGCGATGCTCGAGGTCGTCAGCCTCGGAAGAGCGGGAAAACCCTCAGACGTCGCGAACGCAGTGGCATTTTTGGCCTCTGATGAGGCATCCTATATCACAGGGCAGGTAATCGGAGTCGACGGCGGAATGGCCGTATAGGGCGGCTCGGCTGTATAAAACGACTTGGCCGGCGGTCCGGCTATATAAAGCAGGCTGAACGGCGGTTCGGAATCGGTCCGCCCGGAGTTTGACAAGTGAATATTAAGAGAGGAACATTTATGGAGAGAAGAGTTGTAATTACAGGAATGGGAGCGGTGACTCCCCTCGGCAATAATGTAAAAGATTTTTGGGAAGGCATCAAGGCCGGAAAAAACGGCATCGCAAGGATCACCCATTTTGATCCCGACGAACAGAAGGTCAAGAACGGCGGGGAAGTAAGGAATTTTGAATTTTATGATAAAAAGGAAGCCAGAAGAAGCGATCTTTTTTCCCAGTACGGCGTTACGGCAGCAATGGAAGCCATGGAGGACAGCGGCTTGGTCAGCGGTGAAAATATCGATTCCGACCGGTTGAGCGTTCTCGTCGGCTCGGGAATCGGCGGCATTATGACCCTGGAATCCGAGGCAAAGAAGGCCGCGGAAAAGGGAACCGTATCCAGGGTATCACCATTTCTGGTAACTTCGGTTATCGGAAACATCCTGGCCGGAAACATCGCCATCACATGTCAGGCGACAGGCAGCTGCCTTGGGATCGTAACGGCGTGCGCCACGGGTACCCAGGCCATCGGAGAAGCCTTCCGCCACATCAAACACGGCTATACCGACGCGGTGATCGCAGGGGCGGCAGAAGCTCCCTTTGCTCCGGTCTGCTTTTCCGGTTTTGCCAACATGACGGCCATGTCCACAAGAGAGGACCCAAACCGCTGCTCCACTCCTTTTGATAAGGAAAGAGACGGATTTGTCATGGGAGAAGGGGCCGGAATTGTGATCCTCGAAGAATACGAACGCGCCGTGGCAAGAGGGGCCAAAATCTATGCCGAAGTCATCGGATACGGATCAAGCTGCGACGCCCATCACATCACCATGCCTGCGCCGGATGGAGCTGGCGCGGCAAAGGCCATGGCGCAAGCCGTTGCGGAAGCGGGTATCCAGCCCTCAGAAGTGAGCTATATCAACGCCCACGGGACCAGTACGCCCTATAACGACCTGTTTGAAACGAGAGCCATCAAGCAGATCTTCGGAGACGCGGCCTATAAAATTCCGGTGAGTTCCACCAAGAGCATGATCGGCCACCTGCTGGGAGCCGCCGGCGCTGTGGAGGCCATCATCTGCGTCAAAGCCATGCTGGACAGCATTATACCGCCGACCATCAACTATAAGGTTCCCGACGAAGAGCTGGATCTGGATTACGTTCCGAATACCGCCAGAAAGCAGGAGCTGACCTATACGATGTCCAATTCCTTCGGCTTCGGCGGACACAACGGCGTTCTATTATTGAAAAAACTTTAGTGTACGAGGCGGTACCCTAAGCAATCAATGGGCTTGAGAAGCAAAGAGGTTTTAAAGTGAAATTAGATAAAGAGCAAATCAAAGAGATCATTCCCCATAGAGATCCGTTTCTTCTCATCGACGAAATCGTCGAGCTTGAAGAGGGAAAACGCGTCGTCGCTATGAAATATGTCAATTCCGGGGAATACTATTTCCAGGGGCATTTCCCCCAGGAA
Source organism: Firmicutes bacterium UBA7709 (assembly GCA_002482405.1). Next base: position 16,335 of record DLFX01000121.1, read on the forward strand.
AAGGTTATGCCCGGCGTGCTGATCGTGGAAGCTCTGGCCCAGGCCGGTGCGGTGGCGATCCTTTCCATGGAAGAGCATCGCGGAAAAATCGCATACTTCGGAGGAATAAAGGAAGCCAAATTCCGGCAGAAGGTCGTTCCCGGGGATACCCTTCGCCTTGAAGTGGAGCTGGAGCGGCTCAGGAGCAAAGCCGGATACGGGAAAGCCACGGCGTGGCTGGGAGATAAAGTCGCCTGTCAATGCGAGATCATGTTCGCCATCGGTTCATAGAAAGACGCGATGGATATGAGGGTACGATGGATATAACGAAAAAATTAAACGACATACTGGTAAGCCTGTTCAACAGCGTTTTAAAAATGGAGGAGGATGCCATCAAGAACTCTTCGAGGCACAACCTTTCCATTACCGAGGTGCATACTCTGGCTGCCATCGGCGCGGGAAGGGCGAAGACAATGTCCCAGGTCGCAACAAGCCTGAGGATCAGCNNTGAAAATCAGTGTGAGCACGCTGACCACCGCCATCAACAAGCTGGTGGATAAAAAATATGTCACCCGGTTCCGCGTTCCGGAGGACCGCAGAATCGTAAAGGTCGAGCTGACGGAAGAGGGGATCGAGGCGGTTCGGGAGCATGAAAATTTTCACAGCAATATGATCAAAGACGTCCTTTCCGAGCTGACAGAGGAAGAGCAGGGAGTGCTGATCCAATCACTGGATACCCTCCATGAATTTTTCAAGAGGCAGAGGATCCGGGCTATCAAAGGGGATGTACCGGCGAGGCTTGCGCCGCTGGCGCTGGGCGACGTCACCATTCCGGTTCCGATCTTTCAGGGCGGAATGGGCATCGGTGTTTCTCTGGCGGGGCTTGCCGCGGCTGTCGCAAAGTGCGGCGGCGTCGGCGTGATCTCAGCGGCTCAGATCGGCTTTGACGAACCGGATTTTTATAGCGATCCGAAGGCAGCAAACATCCGTGCTCTGAAGCGGAACATCAGAGAGGCGAAAGAAGCGATCAAGGATGTGCCGGGAAAAGGCCTGATCGGAGTCAATCTCATGGTGGCCAGCAGAAATTACGAGGAGTTTGCGGCGGCCGCCATCGAGGCGGGAGTGGATATGATCATTTCCGGCGCCGGTCTGCCGACGTCCCTGCCGGGCCTTGTGAAAAACAACAAGGTGAAGATCGTCCCCATCGTGTCGTCTGCAAGGGCGGCGGGGCTCCTCATCAAAAGCTGGACGAAGAAATACAACCGGGTTCCCGACGCCATCATCTATGAAGGCCCTATGGCGGGCGGCCATCTGGGGTATAAGGAAGAACAGCTGGAGGACGCTCAGGAGCACTTTTACGAGACCATCACGGAAATCAAGGAGGAGATTGAAAGCACCCAGGATTGTCCCCTCATTGTCGCCGGAGGCATCTATACGAAGGAAGACGTTCAGAAAGCGCTGGCCTACGGCGCAGATGGCGTACAGCTTGCCACCAGGTTTGTGACCACGGAGGAATGCGATGTCCACCCGAACTTCAAGCAGGTCTATTTGGATGCGAAGGAAGCGGACATGGTGGTCATCAAAAGCCCTGTGGGAATGCCGGGGAGAGCGATTCGCACGGCCTTTACCAACCGGGTGGAAACCGAAAGGATCCCTCCGGAAAAGTGCAACCGCTGCCTGATTCCGTGCAAGGCGGAGGATTCTCCCTATTGCATCACTCAGGCGCTGATCGCCGCCGCTAAAGGAGATATCGAGCATGGGCTGGTGTTCTCGGGAAGCAACGCTTATCGCGCGACGAAGATAGAAAAAGTGGAAGACATTTTCAAGGAGCTGACGTCGTAAACCGCTTTGTTTTAAGGGGTTTGCGCAGAGCCCGCTTTTATAATGATAATATGTAAAAAGACATCAGTGATGTCTTTTTTCTTTTCAGCCATGAAAGCCTGTTCCAATGGTCAGTATTTTATCCATTTTTACGTCGGTAATATCTGCGGGGATGCAGGGGAGAACCTGGAAGTCATAGGCTAAAGCCAGCTTAAACGTCTTTGAGGGCAGGGAAGCAAGGAATTTGTCATAGCATCCTTTGCCGTAGCCCATGCGGTTTTCGTATTGATCAAACGCGCTCCCGGGAATAATAATCAAATCGATGGAATTCGCGTCAGCTTTTTTGCAGAGATCAGGGTTTGGCTCCGGGATGCCGTAGCCCGAGGTTATGAGGTAGTCGGCCAGCGCTCCTTCTCTGGGGATTTCATAGGGAGTCAGAGAAAAATCCTTATTTGTAAATGGGAGGATCAGATTTTTGCCGTCCCGGCGGATGTGCTCGATGATCTCCCCGGTAGGGACTTCGTTTCGGAAGTCCATATAGGCCATGACTGTATTCGCATGGAGGTATTCCTCCATCAGGATGAGCTTATCCGCAGCGGTTTTCCGGGCCTTATCAAGGATGTCCGGCGCCAGGGAATTCCGTTTCTCCAAAACCTGATTTCTTATTGCAATTTTGTCGGGCATAATAAAATGGGTCACCTTCTTTATGTTGAATTTGATTTGGATATGTTGGTTTACCGCATTGAGCTGCAATGCATAGATCGGTTGCGCTCTATAAAATAGGCCACACATATATTAGCATATTTTGAATGGATAAGCACTCAAAATTATGATAAAATTTTAGCAAGAATAAACATAAAAAGTCAATAGCAAATAGACAATGTTGCGGTCGGCGGCGGACGGAAACTGACAGGGCAGAATAATGCGTAACAAAGAATAAGGCAGGGCAAGTAAAATGAAGCTTTTAAAAGTCGATACGATCGAAGAGGTGCGGGACAAGCTTAAAATATATTTTGATGCGGAAGGTTTTTATCCGCCTTCCGAAGCCGTAATGCTTCGCGACGCGGTAGGCCGGTACCTTGCGGAGGAAATCTGTTCGGATACGGATATCCCACAGTTTACAAGGTCGGTGGTAGACGGCTTCGCGGTGATGGCAAGGGATACCTACGGGACGGGGGAAAGCGCCCCGGTATTTCTTGACGTCGTGGGAACCGTCGCAATAGGAAAGCCCTGCGAAATCCGCCTGGAGCCGGGGCAGGCGGCGTATATTCCCACGGGAGGCATGCTGCCGAAAGGCTCCGACGCGGTGGTAATGATCGAATATACGGAGTATCTGGACGAGACGACCATAGCCGTGTATAAGCCGGTTGCGCCGAATTCCGGGCTCATGAACCAGGGCGATGATTTTAAAAAGGGTCAGCTCTTATTCCGGCGGGGCCGCCGCATCACGGTAAAGGATGTGGGAATGCTCGCCGCCATCGGAAAGGATCGGGTCAGCGTATTTAAAAAACCCCGGGTATCGATCCTTTCCACCGGGGATGAGGTCATCGATATTGCGGAAACGCCGATACCGGGACAGGTTCGGGACATTAACTCTTTTACCATAGCCGCCTTTGCGGAGGCGACTGGCGCGGTGATCCGGTTTATTGAAAAGGTCCCCGACGTGAAGCATCAGTTGAGAAGCGCGCTGGAGGGCGCTTTGGCGGAAAGCGACATCGTGCTGCTGTCGGGAGGAAGCTCCGCGGGAAACAAGGATATGACCGCTGAAATCATCGATTCNNCGTGACCCACGGCATCGCCATGAAGCCTGGGAAACCCACCATCATAGGAATCATCGAAACCCAGGAGCCGGTGACGGGCAAAAAACAGAACAAGCTGGCGGTGGGCCTGCCGGGGCATCCCATGGCCGCTGTTGTAGCATACGACGTCATCGTCAATGATTTTATGAAAAAACACTGCTTCTGCAATGAAGAGGAGCCGATCCGTCTGATGGCAAGGATCACGGAAAATATCCATACCGGAGACGGCAGAGAAACCTATCAGCTGGTATCCCTGAAGCAGGTCGGCGCAGCAAGCGACAGACCGCTGGATCAAAGCGGGAGCAGCACGGGGCCGGACTGGATCGCGGAACCCATCCATGCCAAGTCCGGTTCCATCAGCCAGCTCATGTTGGCGGACGGGTACGTCAGAATATCATCCCTTTCCGAGGGAGTAAAGGCAAATTCCAGCGTGGAAGTTATTTTGATCGGGCGATAGCAGGAGAACAGCCGAAACCGGACCGGTCCGGCCGGCTGAAAGGAGGCTTTAAAATGGAAAGAAATATTTATCTGTCCAACACCGATATGGAAGAGGCGGTGGCTCTTTATCTCGAAAAGCTGGAGCCAGCCGTCAGCCGTGTAAAGACAGAGAGAATCGATATACGGGAAGCAAGGGGAAGGGTGACGGCGGCGCCGGTTATCGCAAGGGTGTCCTCGCCCAACCACAACGCCGCGGCCATGGACGGGATCATGGTGGTTTCCGACAGGACTTTTTCGGCAAATGAAGCAAATCCGGTGATTTTGAACAGAGGGGTCGATTTCGAATATATCAATACGGGCCATGTGATCCTGGAGCCCTACGACAGCGTTATCATGATCGAGGACGTGGTGGTGCTGGGGGAAGAACAGGTGAAGATTATGGTCCAGGCAGCCCCCTGGCAGCACGTCCGGCCCATAGGGGAGGACATCGTGGCCGGGGAGATGATCCTTCCGGAAAACCACCTGATCCGGCCCATGGACATCGGAGCCGTTCTGAGCGGCGGAGCTACCGGAGTCGAGGTGTACGAAAGGATCCGGGTCGGAATCATCCCGACGGGAAACGAGATCACCGACAACTATGACCATCTGGAAAAAGGGAATATCTTTGACGGAAATTCCTGGACATTCAAAGCCATCGTGGAAGAGTTGGGCGGTATCGCAGAGCGGATCAGCCCGGTGGAGGACGATTACGAAAAGCTGAAAAGCGCGGTTACGGAGCTTGCGGAGCGAAATCATGTGGTGATCATCAACGCGGGCTCCTCCGCAGGCAGCAAGGACTACACGGCGCGGCTCATCGAAGATTTGGGCGAGCTTCTGTTTCACGGCATCGCCATCAAGCCC
>DLFX01000085.1 GCA_002482405.1 Firmicutes bacterium UBA7709
CTTCATATCGATAACACCGTATCCGAGGATCGCGTATCCCGGATCGATTCCTAATATTCTCATTGTTAACTCCGGATCAATTTTATCATAGATTCTTGTTGATTTCCAATTTCAATATGGCTATTTTACCATAAAAAACATATGTTTGTCTATGTTCTTTCACTCAATTTTAAAAACCTGTAAAATACTGTAAAAATCTTTTCTTTTTTGTTGATTAGAATTCCCAATATGATATAATAATCAATATGAACTAATATTTATTCATTGCAGTAGAAAGGATGTGCAGCATGAGATATTCAAGGCAGAATAAGATACTTGATATTATAAATACGCACGAGGTCGAGACCCAGGAGAGACTGGCGGCGCTTTTGAGAAAAAGCGGCTATAAAGTCACCCAGGCCACTATTTCCCGGGATATCAAAGAGCTGCAGCTTGTGAAAACGCTTTCTCCCTCCGGAAAATATAAATATACCGTCGGAGTCAATGTGAATCAACCGGTTTCCGACCGTTTTATCAAAATATTCAAGGAAACGATACAGACCGTCGCCTATTCCGGCAACATCATCGTTGTAAAGACCCTGAGCGGCTGTGCAAACGCCGCAGGCGAGGCCATCGACACGCTGAACTTTCCCAATGTCGTAGGCTCCCTGGCCGGCGACAATACCCTCTTTCTTGTGGTGGACGACCCAGCCAACGCACCCGCGCTGGTAAGCCGGTTTAGCGAAATGATCAAATAGCAGGAAGTCGAAGGGGTAAGAGCATGATTTCTCACATCCGCATTAAAGATTTTGCAATTATCGATACCGTTGAACTTGATTTTCACGATGGATTGAATATTATAACCGGAGAGACCGGCGCAGGAAAATCGATCATCATTGAAGCAGTGAGCCTTGCCTTGGGAAGCAGAGCCGACACTGCTTTCATTCGTTCCGGGAAGGATAAGGCCATAGTACAGATGGTGGCGGATCTGAACGGCGATGAATATGTCATAACCCGGGAGCTTTCCGCCAGCGGGAAGAACGTCTGTAAAATAAACGACGAAATCGTCTCCCTCTCCCAGCTTAATAAGCTGTGCAGGCGAATTGCAGACGTCCATGGACAGTATGACCACCAGTCCCTTTTAAACCCGGAAAACCATCTGAAGCTCATCGATACCTATCACGACATGGAGATCTCACCGGTCAGAGACCGGGTAGCGGAGCTGTTCCAGAAATATTCCGATACAAAGCATGAGCTTCTCTCCCTGCTTTCCGGCCAGGCGGACGCGGAGCGGAAACGCGACTTTATGCGCTTTGAGCTCTCCGAGATCAACGGAGCAAAGCCTTATCCCGGTGAAGACGAAGAGCTGGATCAAAAGCTGGCGCTCCTTCAGAACAGCGAAAAGATCTATCAAAACCTTGCCAGCGCTTATGAATTTCTCTATGAAGCCTCTCCTTCCGCTGTCGACAGCATTGGGAAAAGTTTGCATCTGGTCCAGGAGATCAGCGGACTTTCCGATGAGATCAGCCGTTTCCACGATTCTCTATCCGACGTGTACTATAAAATGGAAGACCTCACGACAGAGGTCCGGAAATTTAAAGACGGAATCTCCTTCTCCCCGGAGGCGCTGGAAGAAGCCGTCGACCGTCTGAACGTTCTCGACGGTCTGAAGCGGAAATACGGCGGTTCCATTGAGAAGATTCTGGAATACAGGGATAAAATCGCGCTGGATTTGGAAAAAATTGAAAATATCGACGCTGTCAGGGATAAGCTGACCCGGGAGCTTTCGGAATTCGAAAAGGAGCTTGCCTCGGCAAGCTGCGAGCTTACGGCCCTCCGTAAAAAATCGGCCCGTGACATTGAAGGCCGCATCAATGAAGAACTCAAGGAGCTGAACTTTAAAGATACCTGTTTTACCGTATTCTTTTACGACGACGGCGGGAAGAGCAATTTTTCCGCAAACGGCGCCGACAGGATCGAATTCCTCATCACCACCAATAAGGGCGAGGTGCCGAAGCCACTGGTGAAAATCGCTTCCGGCGGTGAGATATCGAGAATCATGCTGGCCTTTAAACAGATCATCGGCGATTTTGACCTGATTCCAACTATGATATTTGACGAGATCGACGCGGGAATCAGCGGAATCACCGCCAGCATCGTAGGCAAAAAGCTTCTGGATATCTCCAAACGGCATCAGATCATCTGCATCACTCATCTGCCCCAGATCGCCGCATTTGGGGACCATCATTACAAAATCGACAAGACGGCGGCGGACGGAGCCACCCATACCACGGTGATTCCCTTGGAGCACAGCGAAAAGGTCAATGAAATCGCAAGGCTGCTGGGGGGAATCAACATTACCGAGACCACGCTGAAGAGCGCTGAAGAACTCATCAAATTATCCAAAGACCGTTGACAATCAACGGTCTTTTTTATCCCGGCGTGTGCAAAATTTTCAGTGTGGAGTATGAATTTGCCGCTTGGAGGCCGTTAGAGCGGTTAAATCTACGCCCTGCTTGAAAATTTGAGCAACAGGCTTATAAGCCAGCAAAAAGACCGTCGGGTGTCCGACGGTCTTAATTATTGCAATTTGATTATTCTTCTTCTGGCGCTTCGGCAGGGGTTTCTTCAACTGCGGCTTCCGCGGTCTCGTCTGCAGGTTCAACCGCTTCGGCGGCTTCCGCTTCAACCTCTGCGGGAGCTTCAAAAACTTCTTCAACCGTTTCAGCAGCAACAGCTTCATCTGCCGCTGCGGTTTCTTCAGCAACGGGTTCTTCTGCTGGAGCTTCTTCCACCGCAATCTCTTCGTCAGCCGGAACTTCTTCCTCCACGGTAAAGGCTGCTTCATCCTGGGCGGTCGGCTGTTCGAGTGTTTCCTTAATACTCAGGCTGATTCTCTTCCTATCCTTGTCGATTTCAAGGATTTTTGCGGAAACTTCCTGACCCACCGAAATTTCATCAGCTATATTGGTCACTCTCTTGTAAGCGATTTCTGAAATGTGGACCAATCCGTCAAGGCCTGGTTCCAATTCAACAAACGCGCCGTAATCCTTGATCTGAACGACCTTTCCAGTGATGTCCTGTCCGACATGGTACTTTTCATCGATGACGGTCCAGGGTTCAGGTGTGTTCTGCTTCAGGCCCAATGAGATCTTTCCCTTTTCCGTATTCATGGAAAGGATCTTGACCTGGATCTTTTCTCCGATTTTCAGCGCTTCCTGCGGGTGCCTCAGCTTGCCCCAGGAAATCTCGGAAATATGCAGAAGTCCGTCGATCCCGCCGATGTCAACAAATGCGCCGTAATCGGTAAATCTCATGACGGTTCCATCCACCACGTCTCCAACATGAAGAGAATCCCAAATCTCCTGGACTTTCTTCTGCTTTTCTTCCGCCAGATAAGCTTTATGTGAGAATACGACCTTGTTTCTCCTCTGATCCAATCTGGTAACTCTGACGGGTACGGTCTTGCCAATGAACTCGTCCGCTTTGTCGATAAACTTATCGGAAAGCTGGGAAAGAGGAATAAAGCCGGAAACTTCTTTGTAAACCGCGATCACTCCGCCCTTTACTTCTTTCACAATCTTCGCATTAATAAATGATTTATTTTCAAGAGCATTATTGATCTCATCCCAATGCTCGTTCACTTCAAGCTTCTTTTTTGAGAGGAGGATGTTACCATCGCCATCGTCAGTTTTCAAAACCTTAGCCTGAATTTCGTCGCCTTCTTTAAATAAATCAGTTAATTCCTGGTCTCCTTCCAAGGTAAACTCGTCTTTCGGAATGATACCGTCCTTCTTGCAACCAAGATTTACTACGATTTCTCTGTTGGAAACCTGAATAACCTCTCCTGTTACAATTTCTCCGCTGCGTGGCAATCTCAGGGACTTTTCGATCTCGTC
>DLFX01000327.1 GCA_002482405.1 Firmicutes bacterium UBA7709
AGGGCCTGATCGATTTCAACGACATCGAACATTACGCCCTCGCGCTGCTTTCCAGAGAGGAAGCCGCGGCGGAGTACCGGAACAAGTTTGAATACATATTCATCGATGAGTATCAGGACAGCAACATCGTTCAGGAGACCCTCATCGGAAAAATAAAAAGAGAGAACAACCTCTTTATGGTAGGGGACGTCAAGCAGAGCATCTACAAGTTCCGCCTTGCGGAGCCGGAGATATTTATCGCCAAATATGAAGCCTTTAAAGACAGTAAAAGTCAACGGGATATCAAGCTGGACCTGAATAGGAATTTCCGCAGCAAGGGCTGCATCATCGCCGCAGTCAACGATATCTTCAGCCGGATCATGAGCAGGGAGCTCTCCGGTCTGGAGTACGACGAGGCCGCCGCCCTGTATCCCGGCCGGCCCTATGAAGGGGAGCTGGATTATCCCGTGGAGCTTCAGCTCGTCGACGATATGCGGATCGACGACTTGTCTGTCGACGATGAGATCAAAGAAATGAAGAAGGCTGAGGTAGAGGCTTATACGGCGGCTCAGATCATCCGGGAAACGAGGGGAAAGATGATCTTCGACGGGAAAAAAGGCGTGGAACGGCCTGTCTCAAACAAGGACATCGTGATCCTGCTGCGGAGCGTCAAGGGCTATGCGGAGGTCTATTACGAGGCGCTGATGAAGGAGGGGATACCCGCTTTTGTAGATACCAGCGACGGATATTTCGACACCCTGGAAATCGAGGTCTTTTTGAATCTCCTCCGAATCATCGACAACGGGAAGCAGGACATCCCTCTTCTCAGCGTTTTGCGCTCTTCGGTTTTCAGCTTTACCGTGGAGGAGCTGATCCGAATCAGGCTTCTGAATAAGGAGGGCGCTTATTACCGGGTATTCCGGGAATACGCGGATCGCGGTGAAAATATTTCATTGCGGGAAAAATGCGCGGCAACCCTTGTCCGCATCGAAAAGTGGAAAAAGGAAGCGCCCTTGATGCCCCTGGAGGATTTCCTGTGGATGCTGATTCGGGAGACGGGCTATTATGAGTTTATCGGAGGCATCCCCGGAGGCAGTCAGAGGCAGGCCAACCTGAGGGCGCTGGTGGACAGGGCGGTGCAGTTCCAAAGCAGCCAGATGAAAGGTCTTTTCAGCTTTATCAATTACATAGAAGCCATCAAGAAGAGAAACGTCCCCATGGGCCAGGTGAAGCTCCTGGGAGAAAATGACGACGTGGTCAGGATCATGACGATCCATAAAAGCAAGGGTCTGGAATTTCCGGTAGTTTTAGTGGGCGGCCTCGGAAAGCGCTTCAACAGGGACAGCGGCGCCTGGCAGGTGAGCCTGCACAAGGATATCGGTCTTGGCATCCGCTATGTCGACAAGGAAAATTCCTGCTACAAAAAGACCGTCATCCAGACGGCCATCGAACAGAAAAAGAGCAGGGAGGGCCTGGCGGAAGAGCTCAGAATCCTCTATGTGGCCTTTACCCGGGCAATGGATAAGCTCGTGCTTCTTGGGACCATGCGGGATACCGATGAGGCCCTTGAAAAATATGATCTCCGGGGCGAAGACTTCTCCAGCGCGAAATCCTACCTGGATTTCCTCATACCGGTGCTGGGAAATACGAGGATCCTGCTCCGGCGGTCAGACCGGAGAGACATCAGCTTCAGCAGGGAAGAAACCGAGCAAAAGAGGGATAACATACGCAGGCTGATCCTTGGGGGAGGAGAACGGGAGAGAATACCGGGCGCCGGCCAGCTGTCGAATGAGGATGCCGGCCAGCCATCGGACGAGGACTGGCTTGATCTGACCCGGGAGATCCAAAGGCGCCTGGGATATGAATACGGCCATCGGGAGGCCCTTCAGCTGAAATCGAAGTTCTCTGTTTCCGAGTTGAGCAGGCTTGCGGCGGAAGAGGCGAGGGAGGAAGCTGCGAGCCGGGCAGCGGAAAGGGGTCGGCACAGGCCCGAAAAAATGGCGCCTGCCCTGGATACGCCAAAATTTACAAGAGAGAAAAACAGGTTTACAGGAGCAGAAAAGGGAACGATCCTGCATAAGGTGATGGAGCAGCTCAACTTTGCCCGGATCTTCGCCGTATGGGAGGAAAATACGGGCCATAGGGCCAAAGAAGAGGCAATAAGAAGAGTCGTGGACGATCTTGTGGAGAAAGAGCTCCTGACCTGCGAGGAAGCGGCGGTGGTCTCTTATGAAAAGATCATCGGGTTTTTCGATTCGGAGATCGGCAGGCGGGCGTGCCGGGCCGACAGGCTTTACAAAGAGGTCTCCTTTAACATTATGAAGGAAATGTCCGGTGAAAAGATTATCGTCCAGGGAACCATCGACTGTTACTTTGAAGAGGCGGGAAAATACGTCCTTCTGGACTATAAATCAAATTATGTAGGCGATCCGTCAGACGAAGCCGAAATCGGGAGACTGACGGAGAGCTACCGGATGCAGCTGGAATTATACGCAGAGGCGCTGGAAAAGATTCGCGGCGTCAGAGTGGAAGAGGCATATCTGTACCTGTTCGCCCTGGGAAAGGCCGTGAAGGTATTCTGAAAGCTGAAAAAATCTTGTGGAAAAAATAAGCCCCCAAATGTCGAAAGGCCTTTGAGGGTTTTCAGTATTCTTTAACGGATTTGGAAAACTATGATATAGAGCGTTGAAACCGCGACAGTGACCAGCATGACCGGGAAGGCGATCTTGAAATAGTGGCCGAAGGTGATCCGATATCCCTCCCTTTCCGCCATTCCGATGGCTACTACGTTGGCGCTGGCGCCGATGGCTGTTCCGTTTCCGCCGAGGCACGCGCCCAAGGACAGTGCCCACCAGAGGGGGAGGATGTTGATATCCGACATCTGGCCCATCTGCAGGATCAACGGGATCATGGTTGCGACAAACGGTATGTTGTCGATGAACGCGGAAGCGATAGCCGACACCCAGAGGATTGCCATCGCCGTCAGGAACAAGTCTCCGTGGGTCAGAGCGATCACGCCTTTTGCCATCATGGAAATCACTCCGGTCTCCTTAATGCCGCCCACCAGAATAAACAGGCCGCAGAAAAAGAAGATGGTTTTCCATTCCACCTCGATCAACACGAGCTCGGAATCGATCCCCGAGATGAACAGTAAAATAACAGCGCCTACAAGGGCGATGGTGGAAGACTCGTAATGGAGCATTCCGTGGAGAAGAAATCCCAGGATGACAAGCGTAAAGACTGCCAGGCACTTGTTCAAAAGCGCCCTGTCCTTGATGGAGGCTTTTTCATCCATATCCATGACCTTTTTCTTCAGCTCCGGCGCCGTGACAAGGGATTTCCTGTAGATGAAAGCAAATACGAAGGACGTAAAAAATAATAGCGGAAACGCGATGACGGCATCGTTTATCAGAAAATCGATAAAGCTTAGGCCGGTCTTGCTGCCGATCATGATATTCGGAGGATCTCCGATCAAAGTCGCGGTGCCGCCGACATTGGAGGAAAAAACCGCAGAGATGATGTATGGGATCGGATTCAGCTTCAAATCCCCTGTAACGCTTAAAACGATGGGGAGAATCAGAAGAATGGTGGTGACGTTATCGAGAAATGCCGATAAAACTCCTGTGGTGATGCACAACAGGATCAGCAGCCGAAAAGGTTCAGCCTTGGAGGCCTTTACCATCTTGATGCCCAGATATTCAAAGATACCGGTTCTTCTCATTATCATCACGATGATCATCATAGCGACCAAAAGGCCGATGGTATTGTAATCGATGGATGCAAACGCATCCTCCTGATTCAGCACCCTTAGCACTACCATCAGCATCGCGCCTGATAGAGCTACGACGGCCCGGTCAAATTTGTCCCAGATGATCAGGGCGTACACTGCCACAAAGATGATAATGGATAGAGTGAAATATGTACTTTCTGCCATGTGAAAATTACCTCCGGTCTAAATATATTTATAATTTAAAATTGAACATTATAACGGTACCTGGAAGGTTCGAGTTTATTTTGCCCGAAGTTTTGCGTTGTCCAGATGCCTGGCCATGGCTTCGATCGCGGCGGCGGCATCCTCCTTTTTAANNTTTAAAGGCCTCGAATATTGCGCGGTGCTCCCGCAGAATGGTTTCAAGATAATCCGCCGGGACTTCGCCGCGGGAGGATGCTTTGCTCTGTTTGATATAAAGCTGATAGGAGGACAGGATGTGGTACAGCATCCTGTTATGGGACGCCTTATAAATCAATTCATGAAAATTCATGTTGATGTTCAGCATCTTTTCCACATCGTTTTTTTGCGTATAGAACTCCATAAACTCAAAGGCTTCTTCCAACTTTTCCAGTTCCTCTTTGGTGATTCTTTCAATTGCCCATTTCACAGCCAGGATCTCATAGGACTTCCGAAGTTCGTACATGTCCTGGATGTCCTGGGGCGAGAAGCCCGTCACAAAGGCCCCCCGGTTGGGAACGGTCTCGATAAAGCCCTCCAGCTCAAGCTGCCGGAAGGCCTCTCTCACCGGAGTCCGGCTCACATTGTATTCGTCGCAGATCTGCTGTTCGGTCAGCTTTTCGCCCTGGCGCAGCTTGCCCTGAAGGATGTCTTTTCTGAGATTTGAAAAAAGGTCTGATGAAAGTGCCATATCGACTCCTCATATCTTCTAGTGTCTTTGATGTAATATAACGATATACCGCGTCTCTATTTCAAGCGGGACATGATATAATCCGCGAACTGCGCTCCTGTAGCCCCATCCGGCCGGCCTGTCACAATCAGCTTCTTCTCTTTTACAGAGCACTCTTCCAGGGCCGCAAAGAGCCTGTCGGCTTCATTCTGATACCCGATATGGGACAGGAGCATGGCTCCGGCTCTGATTACGCTGGAAGGATCGGCGTAGATGTCTCTTCCTTCCTCGACCATGCGGGGAGCAGATCCGTGGATCGCTTCAAACATGGAGTAATGTTTTCCGAGATTTGCGCTTCCCGCGGTTCCGACCCCGCCCTGGAACTCGGCGGCCTCATCGGTGAGGATGTCGCCGTAGAGGTTGGGCAGGATGAGCACTTCGAACTGGCTGCGCCTTTTTTCATCGATGAGCTTGGCGGTCATGATGTCGATGTACCAGTCGTCCACTTCGATCTCAGGATAATCCTTTGCGACCTTTTTGCAGACGTCCAGGAATTTCCCGTCTGTGGTCTTTACGACGTTGGCTTTTGTTACGATGGTAACCCTTTTCTTGTTGTTTGCCTTGGCATATTCAAATGCGAGCTTTGCGATGCGCTCGGTGCCGGGGGTTGTGATTACACGGAAATCAAAGGCAAGGTCGTCACCGACGCTGACGCCCTGGCTTCCCAGCGCATAGAGGCATTCGGTGTTTTCCCTGAAAAAAGTCCAGTCGATGCCGAGCTCGGGAACCTTGACCGGCCTGACGTTGGCGAAGAGGTCAAGCTCTTTTCTCATTGCGACGTTGGCGCTCTCCACGTTGGCCCATTTGTCGCCTTTCCTCGGAGTTGTGGTGGGGCCCTTCAGCAGGACGTTGCACTGCTTGATTTCAGCCAGCACATCGTCGGGGATCGCTTTTCCGGCGGCGGCGCGGTTTTCGATGGTGCAGCCGTCGATGACCCGGAATTCCACTTTGCCGGCCTTGACCTCATCCGACAGAAGATGCTCTAAAACCCGCTGGGCCTGGGCTGTAATGGCCGGGCCGATGCCGTCGCCGCCGATGACTCCGATGATGATTTTATCAAGAGCCTGATAATTGATAAAGTCCGTATCGAACTTCATTTTCTCCACTCTCGCCAGCTGCTGAGCCACGATCGCTTCAAACGCTTTCATATATTC
>DLFX01000029.1 GCA_002482405.1 Firmicutes bacterium UBA7709
GGGGAGCAGGTGCAGGAGCCGCCGGTCTCGGAGTCTTCAGTTTCCTTGGGTTTTCAGCTCTCTTTTCTTCCGGTTTGCTTTCTCCCCTGGGGCCTCTTCTGTCTCTGTCGCCGTCTCTTCTCGGCCTGTCACCATCTCTTCTGGGTCTGTCGCCGTCTCTTCTCGGCCGGTCTCCGTCCCGTCTTCTTCTGTCGCCGCCTCTTTCCGGTTTTTCGTCCGGAATAGCGCTCTTCAGACCTTTTTCAAGGATCTCTCCGTGGTTGATCCAGACCTTGACTCCAAGCTTGCCGTAGGTTGTGTCCGCCTCGGCAAATCCGTAGTCTATATTAGCTCTAAGCGTATGGAGCGGAACATTTCCCTCGCTGTATTTTTCGCTTCTGGCAATTTCGGCACCGCCCAGTCTTCCGGATACAAGAACCTTGATTCCCTTTGCGCCGGATTTCATGGTCCTGCCGATGGCCTGCTTCATCGCTCTTCTGAATGAAATTCTCTTCTCCAGAGCCTGCGCGATGCTCTCCGCTGTCAGCTGAGCGTCAAGCTCGGTTCTTCTGATCTCAACGATGTTGATCAGTGTGCTCTTGCCGGTCAGCTTTTCCACCTCGGCCTTGAGCTCATCGATTCCGTTTCCGGATCTTCCGATGACCATACCCGGTTTCCCGGTCAGAACGGTGATCTTGACCTGATTGTTTGCTGCTCTGTCTATTAATATCTTTGAAACTCCTGCTGCATAAAGTCTTTTCTTTACAAATTCTCTGATTTTATGATCTTCAACAAGATAATCTGCGAAATCTTTCTTATCTGCATACCATTTGGAATCCCAGTCTTTTATAATGCCCACTCTCAAACCATGCGGGCTTACTTTCTGACCCATTCAACGAACCTCCTGTTCTGAATATTTTATTTTTCCTTTAAAGTTACGCCTACGTGGCTGCTTCTCTTAAGAATAACGGATGCTCTTCCCTGCGCGCCGGCTCTCCATCTCTTCATGGTCGGTCCCTGGTGAGCATATACTTCAGCGACGTACAGCTTGTCAACGTTCATGTCAAAGTTGTTCTCAGCGTTTGCCGCAGCAGATTTCACAACTTTCTCTACGATTTCAGCGCCCTTTCCGGGTGTGAATTTCAATATGGTCAGCGCCTCGCTTAAGTTCTTTCCTCTTACCAGATCAGTAACAGGCTTCAGCTTGATAGGAGACATCCTTACATATTTTGCAACTGCTTTTGCTTCCATTGATTAAGATCCTCCTTCTCTTATTTTTTCTTAACTTTCGAAGACTTATCTGCGGCGTGGCCTCTGTAGTTTCTGGTAGGAGCGAATTCTCCGAGTCTGTGTCCTACCATATCTTCAGTGATATATACCGGAACGTGCTTTTTTCCGTCGTGCACCGCAATTGTGTGTCCCACCATCTGTGGGAATATGGTTGATGGCCTTGACCATGTTTTCAGTACTTTCTTGTCGTTGGCTGCATTCAGTTCGTCTATGGTTTTCAACAGCTTTTCATTTACAAAAGGGCCTTTTTTAAGTGATCTTCCCATTATTACTACCCTCCTTAACTATTTTTCGTTACGTCTTTTTACGATATATTGATTGGACGGATTGTTCTTCTTTCTTGTCTTATATCCAAGAGCAGGCTTACCCCAGGGAGTAACCGGGCTGACTCTTCCGATTCCGGTCTTGCCTTCGCCGCCACCGTGAGGATGGTCGTTGGGGTTCATGACGGAACCTCTTACCGTTGGCCGGATTCCCATGTGTCTCGTTCTGCCCGCTTTACCGATCTTGATATTTTCATGATCCAGATTTCCTACTTCGCCGATAGTGGCTCTGCACTCCATCCTGATCCTTCTCACTTCTCCGGAAGGAAGCCTTACGGAAGCGTAAGCTCCCTCTTTCGCCATGAGCTGAGCGCCGTTTCCCGCGGAACGGACCATCTGTCCGCCTTTGCCGGGCTTCATCTCGATGTTGTGGATGATGGTACCCACCGGGATGTTGGCCACCGGAAGGGCGTTTCCGATCTTGATATCCGCATCCGCTCCCGATACGATGACGTCTCCGATCTTCAGCTTGTTCGGCGCGATGATGTATCTCTTTTCGCCGTCTGCGTAGACGATCAGCGCGATGTTGGCGCTTCTGTTGGGATCGTATTCGATGGTTGTGACCTTACCGGGAATACCGTCCTTATTTCTCTTGAAATCGATGATTCTGTATTTCGCTCTGGTACCGCCGCCTCTGTGCCTTACGGTGATCTTTCCGCGAACGTTTCTGCCCGCGCTCTTTTTAAGAGTGACCGTAAGGGATTTTTCGGGGGTATCTGTCGTAATTTCTTCAAATGTTGAAACCGTCATTCCCCGAAGTCCCGGAGAGGTCGGATTATATTTTCTGATTCCCATATTCTTTGTCCCTCCTTACAGACCCTGGAAGAATTCGATTTCCTTACTCTTAGCGGTAAGGGTTACGATCGCCTTCTTGGAAGCAGCTCTTCTTCCTACGTTTTTACCCATTCTCTTTAACTTACCTTGAACATTCATAATGTTTACTTTTTCAACTTCCACTCCGAAGATTTCTTCCAGCGCGTGCTTGACCTGGGTCTTGTTGGCGTCGGTAGCAACCTTGAATGTGTATTTCTTGTTTGCCGCGTCGTCCATGGATCTTTCGGAAATGACCGGCTTCAGAATAATATCGTAAGGGGTTGTCATTATGAATACACCTCCTCAATTTTGATGATCGCGTCTTTCGTAACGATGAAGCTTGTATAATTTATGATCTCATATACGTTCATCGTGCCGACTAAAGCGGTTTTAACTCCGGGGATATTGGCTGCGGATCTGATCACGTTCTCGTCCTTTTCGGCCATAACGATCAGGGCCTTCTTCGCAGCCTTGACATTTTCAAGCACCTTGATCATTTCTTTCGTCTTCGGCGCCGCAAAGGAGAGTGAATCCAATACGATGATTTCCTTTTCCTCCACCTTTGAGGATAAAGCCGACTTCATAGCGAGTCTTCTCAGCTTCTTTGGTAAAGAATATCTGTAATCTCTCGGCTTTGGTGCGAATACGACGCCGCCGCCTACCTGAGATGGATCTGTTGAGCTTCCCTGTCTGTGACGTCCGGTTCCCTTCTGTCTGAAAGGTTTCTTGCCGCCGCCTCTGACTTCCGCCCTTGTCTTCGCCGACTGAGTGCCCTGTCTCTGGTTTGCCAGATAGTTCTTGACCACTTCATGTACAGCGTTCTGATTTACTTCGATTCCGAAGATATCATCCTTTAATTCGATGCTGCCGGCTTCTGCTCCGGCCATGTTCAGCATAGTTACTTTTGCCATTGTACTTCCTCCTTTCTGAAGTCGTTATCTATTTGTCCTGACCTTTAACTGCGTATTGAATGCGGAGCAGGCCGCCCTTGGCTCCCGGTACCGCGCCTTTTACGAGCATCAGGTTTCTGTCTTCGATCACTTTTACGAGAACTACGTTCTGAACAGTTATCGTTTCGCGTCCCATTCTTCCGGGTCCTTTGTTGCCCTTGAATACTCTGGAGGGATAAGTTCCCGCTGCCAGAGCTCCGGCCAATCTCTTATGCTTGGAACCGTGGGTCATGGGTCCTCTGTGATGTCCGTGTCTCTTGATGTTACCCTGAGTTCCTTTTCCCTTGGAAACGCCTGTGACGTCAAGCTTCTTGCCGACTTCGAAATCGGCGACCGTGATCATCTGGTTCGGCTCATAGGTTTCGCCGTCTTCCAGTCTTATTTCAGCGAGGTGCTTCTTGAGCGGAGCCTGCCACTTTGCGAAATGGCCTTTTTCCGGTTTGTTCATCCTCTGCTCTTTCACATCGCCATAACCGATCTGTACTGCGTTGTATCCGTCTGTCTCAACGGTCTTGATCTGAGTAACGACTGCGGGGCCTGCTTCGATAACAGTAACCGGAATCGCTTCTCCCGCTTCGGAAAAAATCTGCGTCATTCCGATTTTTTTTCCTAAGATTGTTTTCATATTCATTCCTCCTGAATTCTTACAGCGGATCACCCGTTCGGGCGATCATACTAAGGGGAGTTCCCTTATCAAAGTTTGATTTCGATATCCACGCCTGCCGGCAGGTCGAGCTTCATCAGCGCGTCGACGGTCTTGGGCGTCGTGTTGGAGATATCGATGAGTCTCTTGTGCGTTCTCTGTTCGAACTGCTCTCTGCTGTCCTTGTACTTGTGAACGGCTCTCAAGATAGTGATAACCTGTTTTTCCGTCGGAAGCGGAATGGGGCCGGAAACATCGGCGCCTGTCTTCTTGGCTGTCTCGACGATCTTCGCTGCGGATTGGTCCAACGTCTTGTGGTCATATGCCTTCAGCTTGATTCTGATTTTTTGTTGTTCGCTCATTGCTTTCTTTCCTCCTTGATTTTCGTACGTTTTCGCTATGCCTGTACGAGGGGTTCTGACGCTGCGCTTTCAACCGTTTCCACCGATTTGACCATTCGGTTTTTCCGACTCGCTTGTTCGGTACACGGTGCCGTGTGTTTCATGTTTTTTTACACAAAGCAAAAAGCACGAGAATCCCTTCGCCCGTTTCTGGAACGGACAATTCTCTGCAGAAATTACCTGATAGCTCAGCAACTTCCTGCTTCATCGCTTTTTACAGCAAGCTTTTAGAGTATATTATAGTTTATTCGGGATTGCAAGAGTTTTTTAAAAAAATTTACAAAAAAAAGAAGATTTTTTTGACGAATTATCTGACAATTTCAACGTTTGAAGAGAATAGGCTCCGTACACGCTTCGGGGCGTACAGTTTTTTGCTTTGCCATCATAGACGGCGTGCCATCAAGTACTCCGCAAAATAGCTCCCATCCTTGTTCTTTGAGGCTCGCTCCCTGGTTCCATAAATCTCAAAGCCAAATTTTTGATACAGCCTTACGGCCCGTTCATTATCGCAGTAGACTTCAAGCTCCACCTCTTCATATCCCGCGGTCCCGGCGCAGCCCAGGGCGCTCTCCATCAGCTTCGTTCCCAGGCCCAGGTTCCAGTACTCCTTCTCTATGGACAGGCCGAGAGTCGCCCGGTGCCGGTATTTTATCACGTCTATCAGACAGTTTAAACCGGCACCGGCAATGATCTTTTCGTCGACGGCAGCGACAATCATAACATCTTTGGGAGACGTCCTTTTGCCTTCCAGAAATGCTCTTTCCTCCTCTATTGTCATTAATATCTCTTCAGGATACCGCGTAAGAAAATCCGTCTCCCCGGCAGTCTTCTTCAGGTACGCGAGCACATCTTCCGCATCAGGGCCGGCCCCGCTCCGCAGAATGCATTCCTGCCCGTTTTTTAAAAACAGGCGCTCTTCGGCAAAGATCATAGTNNCTTTCATCGGCACTGAAGCGCCGTGGAACGAATGACATACATATCTCTATCGTTCCGAGTATTCATACAGCGCCACGCTCTCGACATAATTTACAAAGCGTCTCAGCTCCTTCGCCTGTTCGTTGCTGATTTCCCCCGCCTCGTACATTTTAAAGATTTCATGGCGCTCAAAATCCATCGCTTTCAGTCGGAGTTCCTCCTTCTGCTCCTCTCTCGCCTCGTAGTACTGCGCCCGCGTTGTCTTCAGCATGCTGATGATTCTGTCATAATCCATGATTACCGCGTCGTAGGCCTCGGGCCGCTGGCTCTCATTTTTATATTCCAGCAGGCTTTCACGCGCCGCCAGAGAAGCTTTCAACTGAATGTCCTTTCCGTGCCGAAGCTTATTTCTCCGCGCTCTCTCATCCGCACGGCGCCTCCCCTTAAACCGGTTCAGGCCCCTCAGGGTCCGGCCCAGAATAATTTTCGCGCTGCCCGGAACATCGTTTGCGAGGATCTCTTCCCTGTAGTCGAGGGCCCTTTCAAAGACCGCAAAGGACTTCTCATCGATGAGTCCGTTGTCCATCATCTCCCGGATGCTTTTTCTCTCGGCTTTCAACCCGATCAGACGGATTTCGGCGATTTTCCGCTGGTTCTCCGATACCTTTTCGGGATTTTGTTCAAGCTGCAGGCTCTCAAGCATCCGCCTGTATTCGTTGATCAATTCATAGGACGCAAACCTGTTTTCTTCATCGATTCCCAGCTCGAGCCTGTTAATAGAGCCGAGGATGAGCTTCCGTTTCGCTTCCGCAAGGTCGGCCTGGCCTCCGGAATCGGATTCGGAGGTTCTCTTCTTGCACAGCAGCGGCAAGAGGATGGTGGCTGCGATCAGTGTAAACAGGATCACCCCCGCCGCCAGAAAAAGGATCAGCGAGCGTTCCGGAAAAGGTTCTCCGTTCATTAGAACGTATGGCATGGACAGGGCTCCCGCCATGGTCACGGTGCCGCGCACTCCGGTAAAGCTTACCAGCAGGCTGGTTCTAATGCTGGGTTTATGGGCNNAAGGAGCAGGACCAAAGAAAGCGAATGGCTACGATCACCAGCCCGACCACGGCCACGTAGCCTATGGCCAGCCAATTTCCGATATTGGGATTCGCTACGGTTTCCATCATGGAGGAGGGAATGCTCAGACCCAGCAGGATAAACACGATGCCGTTCAGCGCAAACAGAACCATGGACCAGACATTTTCCGTTACGATCTTTTCTTCAGCGGCAAGGGTGCCCGTCCGTTCCTCGATCAAGGAATGCATGACGCCGGCCACCACCACCGCGATCACTCCGGAAGCGTGCAGAAATTCCTCTGTGACAATATAGATTATGAACGGGGTCAGCACCTGAAGCAGCGAATGAAACGTCACGTCGTGGATCCCCTGAGTCCGCAGGCTATACCGGATCCAGGTGAACAGCAGCCCGAAGATCAATCCCGCGGCTGCTCCCGCCAGCATCGTGTAAGAAAAATCAAAGACGGCTTCCTCCAGGAAAAAATAGCCCGTCATCACCGCCGCAACTGCATAATGGAAGGCGATCAGCCCGGAAGCGTCATTGATCAGTGATTCCCCTCTCACCAGGTAAAGCACCCTCTCCGGGATATGGACATGCCTTGCGATCCCGTTCACAGCCACAGGATCCGTGGGCGACAGGATCCCCGCCAGGGCAAAGGCCGCGGCAAGAGGAATGTCCGGTATCATCCAGTGGATGAAATACCCTCCGCCGATGGCGGTCAGCAGGACGAGAACCACGGCGTTTCCAATGATGGGAGATTTCATTCTCCACAGCTCCTTCCGTGGAAAATGCCTCCCGTCGTTGTATAAAATCGGCGCCACGAACAGCAGCAGAAACCAATCGGTCTCCAACTCCACTTTAATATTTAAAAAGGTCAGTTCGATCGCTATCCCCAAAACGATCTGGATCAGAGCCGTGGGGATAAAGGGGATGTAATGGCTGATCACATTTGAAATCAACAGACAGATCAGCAGCAGCAAGACTGTAATCAATAGATCCATTCAACCGGCCTCCTGAGTTTCTAGAATCCTAAGCTTTCATTTACCAGTATAACCTCTATTCTTCCAGGTATGCCGCAAAATCTCGTAGTCACAACATTGCAGCAAATGCAGTCCTTCGAGAGGCAGTCGCTGCAGCTGCCCGTCACCGTACACGGATTCGATCTCGAAAGGCGCACGTTGTTCGCCACCGCCGCGTTTAATTTTGCCCGGCCCATGGCGGCGTCAAATCCAAGGGCAAGCTTGTTGGCCCCTGCGACAACGATGACCTTTTTCGGGCCGAAGCAAAGGGCTGCGACGCGGTTGCTGGTGCCGTCGATATTGATCAGCTCTCCGTCCATCGTCACCGCGTTGGAGCTCATCAGGTAATAGTCCGCCATAAGACCCTGTCTCCTGCGCTCCAGGGATTCCGCCGGATCCTTTGTTCCGTAGGGATCGATGGTCACGACATCCCTCTTCGCCAGGCGATCCTTTATATCCATGGAATCAAGGGTCATGGACCCTCCCCAGGAAACGACGCTTTTATCCGGTATCATGGACAGGATCATATCGGCGGCGGCTTCCTTCGTCTCGCAGTAATGCCCGACGATTCCCCGCTTCTCCATGTTTTTGATCACCGTATCGATTCTCAATTTGTTTGTGGCTTTGATATTGCTTTCCACAGGATTCATATTCCATTTCCCCTTTCACTCTGAAGCTTTTCCCATAGTAAATACTGTTCTCATTTTACCATAAATAGTATATAATAAAAAGCACTTACTAAATGGAGGTTCTAAGATGATCAGTTTTTCAAAGCTGCTTTTGAATCAACAGCACTTCGGAGACAGCCTCAGATACCACCCGGATGTAAAGGGTAGAACAAGGGGTACCGCGACAGGAAAAGGCCCTATCGTCGTGTGGAACTGCACCCGCACCTGTAACCTGAATTGCAGGCATTGCTACGCGGAAGCCGTCAATACCGACTGCGAAGGAGAGCTTTCCACCGATGAGGCCAGGCGCTTTATGGAAAACCTCGTCGAATATCACGTCCCCGTCCTCCTCTTTTCAGGCGGGGAACCTCTGATGAGAAAAGACCTTTTCGAGCTCATTGAATACGGAAACCGGATCGGCCTTCGAATGGTGATCTCCACAAACGGCACCCTCATCGACAGAGACAGGGCCAGGCGGATCAAGGAGCTCGGCGTTTCCTACGCCGGCATAAGCCTTGACGGTTTGAAAGAAGTGAACGACGTGTTCAGGGGGGCTTCCGGGGCTTTTGACCTGGCGATGAAAGGCTTTCGAAACTGCCTTGACGCCGGCCAAAAGACCGGTTTGAGGCTGACTCTCAGCAAGACTACCTTTAAAGAATTGCCGGGAATCTTTGATTTGATCGAAAGGGAGAAAATTCAAAGGGTGTGCTTTTACCATCTCGTGTATTCGGGAAGAGGCTCCGGCATAGCCGATGAGGATCTGACCCGGGAGGAAACGAGAGAGGCGCTGGATTTCATCATCGAAAAGACCCTGGACTTCCACCGCCGCGGGATCGAAACGGAAATCCTGACGGTGGACAACCACTGCGACGGCGTTTACCTGTACCAATACATGAAAGACCGCGACAAAGAGCAGGCTGAGAGGATTCTGGAATTGATCACCGCCAACGGCGGAAACCGTTCCGGCTCGGCGATCTCCTCCGTGGACTGGGAGGGAAATGTCTTTATCGATCAGTTTACAAGGGATATCCTTCTGGGCAATATCAGGGAAAATCCTTTTGGCGACATATGGAACGGAGACTTGAATCCGTTTCTCGCGATGCTCCGGGAAAGGAAAAAGCATCTTAAGGGCAGGTGTGCTTCCTGTAAATGGCTTGCGCAATGCAACGGCAATTTCCGCGCAAGGGCACAGAGCACAGGGGATTTCTGGGCTTCCGACCCGGCCTGTTATCTGACGGATGAAGAAATCGGCCTTTAGCGCCGACGCTATAGAATGCAATGGAATCGGCCTCCGGCGCCGAGTCTGCAGAGTACTTGGGAGGACCTCATGTTAATATCCTGGAATACGACAAAAAAGTGTAATCTGAACTGTGTCCACTGCTACCGCGAGTCCGGCATGGACGTCGATACCGACAAGGAATTGACGACGGAGGAAGGAAAAAAGCTGGTCGGTGAAATCAGCAAGGCCGGCTTTCGTCTCCTCATATTAAGCGGAGGCGAGCCTCTCATGCGGGAGGATATCTTCGAGCTGATCGGCGCCGCGAGAGACGCGCGGCTGGCGCCTGCCATGGGAACAAACGGGACTCTGCTGACCAGAGAGATTGCGGACGAATTGTTCAAAGCGGGCTTAAAGGGCGTCGCCATCAGCATCGACAGCCTCGACCGGAAATATCATGATGAATTCAGAGGTTGTCCAGGCGCCTTCGATAAAACTCAGGAGGGGGTCGAAAATGCTCTTTCGGCCGGGCTCCGGGTTCAAATCAATATGACCCTGACGGAAAAAAATCAGGATGAGTTCGGCAAAATGGTTTCTCATTATGAAAAAACCGGCGTGCAGGCGATCCATCCCTTCTTTCTCGTGCCTACCGGCAGGGCGCTTTCCATGGAAGAGGACGGCCTCAGAGAAGCCGCCTATTATTCCATGATCCGGAGGGTTCTGGAGCTCCAGAGCAGCACGTCGTTGGAATTAAAGCCTACCTGCGCTCCCCAGTTCATGCCCATCGCAAAGGAGATGGGCCTTTCCCTGCGGTTCTCAAGAGGCTGCCTCGCGGGCACGGCCTACTGCTGCATCCTGCCGGAGGGCCAGGTCAATATCTGTCCTTACCTCCCGGTGGAAGCCGGAAATGTCAGAGAGAAGAGCTTCGATGAAATCTGGGAATCCAGCCCCGTCTTTTTGGAGCTGCGGGATATTAAAAACTACAAGGGCGCCTGCGGAAGCTGTGGGTACGCGGATATCTGCGGCGGCTGCAGGGCAAGGGCCTATTACTATAACGGAGGCTATCTGGAGGAAGAGCCCTGGTGTTTCCGGAGGTAGACATGGAAGAAATGGACGCCATAAACAGAAGGCTGATCAATCTGCTTCAGAAAGGCCTCCCGCTGGAAAAGAATCCTTACGGACTCCTGGCGGAACAGCTTGAAATAAGCAGGGCGGAAGTTCTTGAAAGAATCAGGGATCTCTCCGGAAAGGGTTATATCAGGAGGCTTGGAGGAGTTTTCAACAACTCGGGAATGGGGTATGCAAGCATCCTTTTCGGGATTCGCGTTCCGGAAGATATTCTCGATCCCGTGGCCGCATATATCAATTCATTCAAGGGTGTTACACATAACTACCAGAGAAGCGATCCCCTCAACGTGTGGTTCATCTTTTCTTTTTCCGACCCCGCTGAAAAGGAATCCCTTGTCCGGGGGCTCAGGGAGCGTTTCGCAATTCCGGAAATCCTCGAATTCCCAAAGCTGCGGAACTACAAGCTGAACGTTTATTTCGATCTGGAGGACAAGTGATATCATGAACCAAGCCAATCAAGCGCCGGACAAAATCGATCAGGCCCTCATCACGATGCTCCAGGGGAACCTGCCCTTGGAGGAAAATCCGTATGAGGCGATGGGGAAGACCCTCGGGATACCTGAAGACGAGGTCGTAAAGAGGCTCAGGAACCTGAGAGATTCAAATAAGTTGAAGAGAATCGGCGCGGTTCTCAGGCATCAGCGATCCGGATATATCAGGAACGCTATGGTAGTATTTCAGGCGGAGGATGCCATGGCCGGGATCATTGGAAAGGAATTGGCCGCAAGCCCTCTGGTCAGCCATTGCTATGAGAGAGTCTCCTGTGACAGGTGGCCCTATAACCTCTACGCCATGGTCCACAGCCGGAATGAAAACGAAATT
>DLFX01000092.1 GCA_002482405.1 Firmicutes bacterium UBA7709
CAGTATCTGACGGATTTGTCGGAGCAGCGGTGCATCGTCTTCCGCTCTGCAGGGGTCGAGCCGGTAAATGCGTCAGAGGATGACTCCGAAAGCGTGACTGAGAACCTGATTGAAAACGGACTCCGGCATAGAGGCGCGCTTTTAAGGGAAATCCGGGACAACGGCGAGCCCGTTTTTCCGGGAGATCTGGCCGTAGACGGCAATGATCTGAAGGAGCTTGGGATCGCGGAGGGCTATAGGATCGGCAGGATACTGAAGATTTTGCTCGATATCGTCCACCGATTTCCAGAGAAAAACGAAAAGGACGCGCTCCTCAAAATCGCCGCTGAAATTACCGCGGAAGGTGGCACGGCAAACGCTGTGGAATCTGCCGCGCCGGAAGATGACACGGCGACCGCCTCGGCAAAACACCAATTTCCCAGGCCCAACTGAAAGGAACCATTTTGGAACAGATGATTGAAATACGGGGATCGATCGCGGAAGTGATCTTTCATAACAAGGAGAATTACTACACCATAGCGGTGGTGGAAAACGAGGACGAGCAGTGCACGGTGGTAGGGTATCTGCCGGGCGCCGACAGGGGAAGGGCCTTTACCTTCCGGGGCGTGTGGAAGACTCATCCCACCTATGGCGAACAGTTCAGCTTTTCCGAATATCAGGAGGAAATGCCCAGCACCAACGAGGGGATCGAGGGCTTTCTTTCCTCTGGGCTTCTCAAAGGCATCGGCAAAAAAACGGCGGCGGCCATCGTGAGGAAATTCGGCGAGCAGACCTTTGAAATAATCGAAAAAGAGCCTCATCGCCTGACGGAGGTGGACGGAATCGGCGAAAAGAAAGCGGCTTCCGTCTGCGAGGCATTTCTCGCACATAAGGNNGCCGAGATCACCCTATTTTTTCAACAGTTCGGAATTGCGGCTCCCTATGCCATGAAGCTCTATAAGGTTTACGGCGCGGACACCATCCAGGCGGTCACGGAGAATCCCTATCAGCTTGTGGACGATATTTTCGGCATCGGATTTAAAAAGGCGGACAAGATCGCGGAAAAGATGGGGATCGAAAAGGACTCGGAATACCGGATCCGAAGCGGGATCAAATACGCCCTCTGGCTCTATGTCAACGAGGGTCATACCTACGTGCCCCAGAAAATTTTCTGCGAAAGCGCGGCGGAGCTTCTGGAGATCGGTTCGGAGCAGATATATGAAACCCTCATCGAGCTCGCCTTCGAGGGCGAGATACATATCGAAAACCTGGAGGGCAGGGCCGTGGTGTTTCCCATGCCGTATTTTACGGCGGAGCAGAACGTCTGCAAGTGCCTCCTTGCTTTAAACAACGCCCCTCTTAAGCCGGTCAGCACCAATGTCGACCACCTTATCTCCGCCACGGAAAACGAAACGGGGATCAACCTGTCGGAAAACCAGAAGTACGCGGTAAAGGCATCCCTCCAAAACGGAGTTTCCGTTATCACAGGCGGCCCCGNNATCAACACCATTATGAAGATATTTGAGCACAGCGGTTTCGCCACGGCCATCGCCGCGCCTACGGGCAGGGCTGCCAAGCGGATCACCGAAACCTCCGGCTATGAGGCTTCCACCATTCACAGGCTGCTGGAATATTACTATTCCGAGGGCGAGGATACCATGCGCTTTGGAAAGAACAGCGAAGATCTGCTGCAGTACGACGCCGTCATCATCGACGAGGCCTCCATGATCGATATCCTGCTGATGAACGGGCTCCTCAGCGCCATTAAACCCGGGACAAGGCTCGTGGTGGTAGGAGACGCCGACCAGCTTCCCTCCNNGTGGGGGCCGGAAACGTGCTGCGGGACATGATCGACAGCGAGGTGATCTATTCGGTCAAGCTGACGGAAATTTTCCGTCAGGCGAAGGAGAGCCTCATCGTCGTCAACGCCCATAAGATCAACCGGGGAGAATATCCCGACTGCAATGAAAAGGACAAGGATTTCTTCCTGCTGCGGAAAAAGAGCGAAAAGGAAATGCTGGAAACCATCAAATCCCTCTGCGTCAAACGGCTCCCCGATTATTATCAGGGCTGCGACGCCATCCGGGACATGCAGGTGCTCACTCCGGTGCGCAGAGGGCTTCTGGGCAGCATCAACCTCAACAAGGAGCTTCAGATGGTGCTGAATCCGCCTTCCGAAGAGCTGGTGGAAAAGACCTTCGGGGACCGGATCTTTCGCGAGGGCGACAAGGTGATGCAGATCAGGAACAACTATCAGATGGAATGGAAAAGGCTGGAGGATTTCACGGAGGGACAGGGTGTTTTCAACGGAGACGTGGGCTTCATCCAGACAATCGACAAGGAATTCAACGAGATCACGGTGGTTTACGACGAAAGCCGCTTTGTAAAATATGATTTTTCCCAGATGGACGAGATCGAGCTCGCTTACGCCGTAACGGTCCATAAGAGCCAGGGCAGCGAGTTTCCCATCGTTATCATGCCCGTATCATGGTTCCCGCCGATGCTTGCCACGAGAAATCTATTGTATACGGCGGTGACCCGGGGCAAAAAGGCCGTCATCCTCGTAGGCTCGGAGAACAAGATGCACGCTATGGTTGACAACAACAGGATTACTGAGCGCTACTCAGGCCTTGCCGTCCGGCTGAAAGCCTTTCTTCAATTGACGGCGGAATGACGTTTGGGTTTCATAGGGAACGGGTCCGGCAGGCACCAAGGAGGTTATGATAATGAAGGGGATTTTGTCGTCAATAGGGGAGGGGTTTCTCGATTTAATTTATCCCTCAAACATATATTGCATCAGTTGTGGGAATATTATTGACGACAGCAGGCCATATTCCCTGTGCGATTCCTGCGTGCGGACGCTGAAATGGGCAAACGGGAGGACCTGCGGCCGCTGCGGCAAGATCCTTCAGGCCGGTTACGCTCCCGATCTCTGCACCGACTGCGCAGGCGGCGAGCATGTTTTCGAAAAGGGATTTACCTGTGTGGAATACGGTCCGGAGGAAAGGAGCCTGATCCATCAGTTCAAGTATAAGGATAAAGCATATCTAGGCCGAAAGCTGGCGGAGATCATGTATGACAGAATCCAGGCGGAGGAAGAGTTCGCGTCTGATCTCATCATTCCGGTGCCCATGTTTTTGCGGAAGGAAAAGAAGCGGGGATACAACCAGGCCGCGGTTCTGGCAGCCAGCCTGGCGCGGCACATGGGCGTTCCGTACGATGGAAGGCTGCTGATCCGCAGGGTGGAGACGGAGGCTATGAGCAAGCTGGACGCTCTGGGGCGCAGGGAAAATATCCGGGAGGCTTTCGCCGTTGTACAGGGCAAAACCGGTAAGCTGGCAGGAAAGACCGTCCTTCTGGTGGATGACATCTATACCACCGGAAGCACTGCGGACGCCTGCACCGCGGCGCTGCTTGCGTCGGGAGCCGATAGGGTATTCGTTTTTACGTTTGCATCGGGAGCAAACCTGTTGAGAGGCGACTGGGATCAGACGGATTCCGAGGAAAGCCAGGAGCGGTAGCCAGCTTGTCCGAAATTTATTGCGTAATCCGACCCGGACAGGGTATATATGCTATAAATTAAATATTAGAGCCGCTTAGGCTGTGGTTGAAAGTCCAAGCCAGCTACGGGCAAAGGGACCCACGTAAGCTGGACCGCAAGGCGGCAGTGATCATGGCGTAGCTTAGATGTAAGACCTTTGATAAAATATCAAAAGGCGGGTGTGGGGTCAAAGACCAGGTCAGCTAAGCGGTTCCAATATCTAATTTATATCCACAGCATAACCACATGATAATCACACTTTTCGACACAGTTTATCCACAGCCCTGAAAATGCCGTTTGAACAGGGCAAAAAAGAATAAAAAAGAAAAGAAAAGAAATTTGGTGAATATTTATAAGTTGGCAAAACCATTGAAAAATAGGCGAAAATCAAAATAGTCCATTTTACGACTGCATAGAAAATGCATAATTACCGACAGAAAAAATATCCACTATCGAAATCTTGGATTTTCAATTATGCACAGACTTATCCACAATATCAACAACCGAGAAATTAAGAGATAAACGGCTCAATTTGGCACTTCCTGATATGAATTGTCAGAATAACGAGCAAGGTGTCGATGCATGTGGTTTGAATAATTATTTGCCCTGGGAAAAAAGGAATGGCATGGGTTTTGTAGAATACAAAAATAGCATCAGTTGCAAAGTTTTTTGCTTTGCAGCCGATGTGAAGATAAAATAAAACAAAACATAAACGCAATAGGGGGTGCACTAAATGAAAGTTATCATTACGAGTAAAAACATGAACGCCAGTGACCATCTGAAACAGATCATCGAATCCAAGTTGGATCGGCTGGGAAAGTATTTCTCCAACGATATCGTCGCGAACGTCACCTTGTCAACGGAGAGAGGACGGCAGAAGATAGAAGCAACGATCAATGCTAAGGGGACTATCTTCAGGGCGGAAGAAACGACAAATGATATCTACAATGGTGTGGACAGGATCGTTGAGAAATTATCCTCACAGATGTCGAGATTTAAGACAAAGCTTCAGAACAAGCACAAGGATCGCAAAGACCTGTTCTTTGAGAACATTCCCGATGTTGCCGACGAAGAGCTTGAAGAAATGCGGGTTGTAAGGAGGAAACGGTTTGACCTGCAGCCGATGACGGTGGATGAAGCCATCATGCAGATGGAGCTTTTGGGGCATACGTTCTACGTATTTGTGAATCTGGAATCCGACTCTGTCAACGTGGTTTACAAGAGAAAGGACAACGACTACGGCTTGCTGGAGACGCGTTATTAATAAAAAAGTGAAAATGACAAAATAAAACAATTCGGGAGGCGGTCGATGAAACCGCCTCTCTTTTTATGGAAATTTCATCAATCTTTGATTGATAGAAATTTTTCCGTTTACGCAGCTAACCACGCACTTTATCGTTATCTATCGATTCATGTCGCAATAATATTTCTGCCGGAAACCTATTGAATTTTAGCGTTTTATTCGTTACAATAAAACTAATAAGCTTTAGGGAGAAAATGTGTATGTCTGAAATATTCAACAACATTATTTCCGGCGTCGGGATCACGGATGTCATCGACATTCTCATAGTCGCGTTTGTGATCTATAAAGTTCTGGAATTTATAAGGGAGACAAGAGCGCTGCAGCTTGTAAGGGGGCTGCTGATTTTGGTTCTGATTACCGTTCTATCTGGTAAATTTTATCTCTATACTTTGAATTGGATTCTCAGAAACACGATATCCCTGGGCGTGATCGCACTGGTGATCGTGTTCCAGCCTGAGCTCAGGCGCGCCTTGGAATACGTGGGCCGAAGCAAGTTCATCACCCCGCCGTTTGCACAGATGGACAAGGAAAAGGTAAAAGCGATCACCTCTTCGATCATTAAGGCGGTAGACTACTTTTCCACCAACAAAATCGGGGCGTTGATTATCATGGAACGCGAGACGGTTTTGGAGGATATCGCGGAAACAGGCACAAAGATCAACGCGGAAATCTCCACTGAACTTTTAGGAAATATATTTTACGAAGGAGCGCCCCTTCACGACGGCGCCACCATCGTCCGGGGGGACCGGATTTATGCGGCGGGCTGCGTGCTTCCGCTGACCCAGAGCAAGACCCTCTCCAAGGATCTGGGAACCAGACACAGAGCGGGTATTGGAATCACCGAAAATTCGGATGCCATCGCCATCATCGTATCGGAAGAAACCGGCATCATATCCATTGCCGTAGACGGAAAGCTTTCCCGGTTCCTCGACATCAAAACGGTGGAAAAAACACTGCTCAATATCTATCTGAGTCAAATTCAAACGGAAAAGGTCAAGGTTCCGTTCTTGGATAAGATCCTGGGGAGGCGAAAAGATGCGGATGAGTAATACCTTTCTAAAAATAGCGTCTTTGATCGTCGCCATCTTCATGTGGGCCTATGTGATCCAGGTGACAAATCCGACGAAGACCGGGGTAATCCAAGACGTGCCGGTGCAGCTTCTCAATGAGGAAAGCCTTGCCGCAAGGGGGCTTGCCCTGTCCGGAGAAGCCAATTATACGGTGGACGTGAAGGTGGAGGCCAGAAAAGGAGACCTGACAAAACTGGCAAGGGGAGATTTCATCGCTAACGCGGATCTGTACGGCTACAGCATGGGGAAGAATTATATCCCGGTAACGGTGACCGCGCCGGACACAGCCAAGGTCCTGGGTGTAGATCCCATCAAGATCAACGTGGTCATCGAGGAGCTGGTTGAGGTGCCAAAGCCCATCAAGGTGAGCTTTACCGGCCAGTTTGATGACGGAATCGAAGCGGGCGAGATCAAGACCCAGCCGGGTGAAATTCTGGTTTCCGGCGCAAAGTCGGAGGTTGGCGCGGTAGCGTATATAAGAGCGGAAGTGAGCTCCTCAAAGCTTTCCGAGAAGGAGAGCACGATCCAGACAAAAGCGGAGGCGGTGAACAATTCCGGGGATGTGGTGAGCAATGTCCGCCTGTCGTCCTCCTATATCAACGTGACGGCAAAGCTGTCCAGTGTGAAGGAAGTTCCGTTGAGCGTTGAAATCACCGGGGCCGTGGCGCCGATCTATGAAGTGACCAATATGGAGGTCCCGGATAATATAAAAATCAAGGGATCATCGGACGTCATCGCAGGAATCACTGAATTGACGGCGAAACCTGTGGATATCAGCTCGGTTTCCAACACTTCCAGAATACCGCTTGAAATAGCGCTGCCGAAGGGCGTTGAATTCGCTAACGGATATGAGAATCTGTCCATCGGCCTTACG
>DLFX01000383.1 GCA_002482405.1 Firmicutes bacterium UBA7709
ATGGCTTCCAGCACCTCGTCGATCCCGATGCCTTCCTTGGCTGAAATCAGGGGGGCGTCGTGGGCGTCGATCCCGATGATGTCTTCGATCTCGGCTTTGGCTTCATCGGGCCTCGCGCTGGCAAGGTCAATTTTATTGATGACAGGCAAAATCTCCAGATCCTCGTCAAGGGCCAGATAGACGTTGGCGAGAGTCTGGGCTTCCACCCCCTGGGTCGCGTCGACGATGAGGACCGCGCCTTCGCAGGCCGCGAGGCTTCTGGACACCTCATATGTAAAGTCCACATGCCCCGGCGTATCGATGAGATTGAAAATATATTCGTGGCCGTCCTTCGCCTTGTAAGCGAGACGCGTCGTCTGAAGCTTGATGGTGATTCCCCGCTCCCGCTCCAGATCCATGTTGTCCAAAAACTGCTCCTTCATTTCCCTGTGGGAAACGAGGCCGGTATTTTCGATGATCCGGTCTGCCAGAGTGGATTTTCCGTGATCTATATGTGCGATAATGCAAAAATTTCTGATATACTTCTGGTATGAATTCATTGTTCCTCCACCATTAAACCAAATAAACGAATTGAGGATACCATAAACGCATGGCGTTTATGGTATAGAGCCATGCGCCTTTTCGCCTTTGGCGAAATTCTGGCGCGGCACTAGATCCGTATAATATCTGCGAATGCAGATATTATACCATACACCATTCTCTGAAAAGTTAACGAATCATTAAATAATGCAATAAATTTTAAAAAAGAATCAAAATATCTGTTGACAATATATCGTCACTGTATTATTGTATTAATTGCCTAATACAACAATACAAAAGGAGGTTGCAATATATGGCGAATCAGTATAAAGCAAATATACCGATCTATTTGCAGCTGGTAGACAATTTCAGGCACCGGATCGCCTCAGGGGATTTAAAGGCCGGTTCGAAGCTTGAATCGGTGCGGGATCTGGCCATCAGTTTCGAGGTCAATCCCAACACGATGCAGCGCGCGCTGGCGGAGCTGGAACGGGACGGCCTTGTTTACGCGGACCGTACGGTAGGGCGCTTTATCACGGAAAATAAGGAGTTGATCAGTAAAATGCGCGAATCGGTAGCCCAGGAAATCATGGGGCAATTCATAGCACAAATAAAAAGTTTGGGATATTCAGACCAGGAAGCCCTGGATCTGTTTAAAAAGTTCTTAACAAATGACAGTGAAAACCAGAATCAAAGGAGGGCTTCAGAATGAACACAGAACTGGTCAAGATCACCGATCTGACGAAAAAATACCGCGGAAAGGCCGCTTTGTCCCATCTCGACCTGACGCTGGAATCAGGCCATATCATAGGGCTTCTCGGTCCCAACGGCAGCGGAAAGACGACCCTGATCAAAATTCTGACCGGAGCGATCAGGGATTATGAAGGGACTGTCACCATCGACGGAAAAGCAGTCGGCCCGGAATCCAAGGCGCTGGTGTCCTATCTGCCTGACACCGCTTACTTCAGCTCATGGATGCGCCCTTTGGATATGATCTCGCTCTTTAAGGATTTCTATTCCGACTTCGATGAGCAGAAATGCCGGGAGATGCTGAAACGGCTGAACCTTAATGAAAACCAAAAGATCAGGGCTATGTCAAAGGGCATGATCGAGAAATTCCAGCTCTGCCTCGTGATGTCAAGGAATGCGAAAATCTACGTCCTCGACGAACCCATCGGCGGAGTGGACCCTGCCGCAAGAGATTACATCCTGGACACGATCCTCACAAATTACAGCGAGGACGCGACGATCTTCATGTCCACCCACCTGATTTCCGATGTGGAGCGGATCTTCGACACCGCGATTTTCCTGAAAGAGGGAGAGATCGTGCTGCAGGGCAATATCGACGACATCAGAGCAAAAGAAGAGAAATCCATCGATGAATTGTTCAGGGAGGTATTTAAATGTTAATCAAGCTGCTCAAATATGATATACGGTCCACCTGGAGGCATTTTGCCGGAGCTTACCTGGCGATACTCCTCGGCGTAATCATCCTTCCCCAGGTTTTTAAGTACGTTGACAATGTCTTTGCCAACGTTTTGGCGGGGTTCATCGCGACGGCCATCATCACCGCGACAGTCGCCGTCACGATCATAATGATTTTTAAAATTTTCAACGCCAATGTGTTTTCAAAGCAGGGGTATTTGACCATGACCCTTCCGGCGACCTCAACGGAGATCGTCTCTTCCAAGCTGCTGGTCAGCACCATGTGGGTCGTCCTCACCGGAATCGTGGCGGCCCTCGGCATCTTCATCTTTATCTGGGGCACCCCGGTGTCGGGGGATTTCTTCAGTGGGGGCAGGGAGCTCCTCGCGATGCTTGAAGGCCGTCAGGTTCTCGCGGCGGTTCTGATAGTTATAATCATAGTAATGTCCGCCGTAAAAGAGATTGCAAAGCTGTTTCTGGCCTGTTCCATCGCGCATCTGAAGCCCCTTGGCCGCTTCCGCGTCCTGGTGGGGATCCTCTCCTACTTTGTGTTTTCCTGGCTGGAAGCCCTGCTTTTGAAGGCTATCGCTTTTGTAGCCGGCAACATTCCCGGCGTCCAGTCATACGTCAGCCAGCTCACGCTTATCAACGGTTTTGGAACAGGGGTGGATGATTTTTACGGCGTGTTCAACGGCGCCATAGGCCTCGGCATCCTTTATGCCGTCATACTGGTGGTGATCTACAGCATCGGTACGATTTGGATCCTGAATCATAAGCTGGATTTAGACTGAAACACCTGCGTCTGCCCTGAAACGCCTTGAGACTGCCTTGAAGCGCCTCGAGGCGTTCTCGACCGACCTCGATTTCAGTAAAAAAACAGGAGAGCTCCGCGCTTTCCTGTTTTTCATTTCAATTCAATCCCGATCAATCCCGATATATATAGTCCCTGGTCCACGGAATCCGGTCGTTGATGCCTTTCGTAAATACGAGCTGGTGAAGATCGATGTTTCCGGTGTTAAAGGACGCCGCGCAGGACTTCAGGTACAGCCGCCACATGCGGATAAAAGTTTCATCCCTGGTTTTCTCTATTTCCGGCAAGGCTTTCTCAAAGTTGGCCGACCAGTGCTCCAGGGTTCTGCCGTAATGCCTGCGGAGGCTTTCCGCGTCGATGAGGTGGAATCCCTCCATCGACATATGCTTTACCAGTTCCTGGATGCTCGGAACGTACCCACCCGGGAAGATGTATTTATTGATCCAGGAATTTGTTCCGCCTTTGCCTTCGCTGTCGTGGGTGCCGGTGATGCAGTGAAGCAGCGACAGGCCGCCTCCGTTCAGCAGCTGCCCCACATGGGTGAAATATTCGCGGAGATGGGCTTTGCCCAAATGCTCCGCCATGCCCACGCTTACGATCCGGTCGAACTTCCTGTCCTTTATCTCGCGGTAATCCATTCTCCGCACTTCCACAAGATCCTCCAGGCCTTCCGCCTCGGCCCGCTCCGTTGCCGCCTTAAACTGTTCCTCACTGAGGGTGATCCCCATTACCTTTACTTTGTAACTCTTTGCGGCCTCCAGGATCAGCTCTCCCCATCCGCAGCCGATGTCCAGAAGAGTTTGTCCCTCCTCCAGATTCAACTTTTTCAGGATGTGGCCGACCTTGTTCTTCTGCGCCTGATAGAGAGTATCCTCTTCGGATTTGAAATATCCACAGGAATAAGTCATGGTCCCGTCCAGCCAGAGCCGGTAAAAGTCGTTTCCGATGTCATAGTGGTGCACGACGTTTTCCCTGCTCTTTTTCAGGTTGTTGGATATCGATTTTACCGCTTTATTATAGATGTTCCCCTTCCGCAGAAAGCTTTCCATATTGCGGTACATAGATTCGATCACCGTCTGGATGTCTCCTTCTATGTCAAGCCGTTTCTCCATATAAGCCTCTCCAAAGGCCATGGACGGATCGGCAATGATGTCCGCCTTGGGGATCGGCTCATTCAAAATCAGCCGGAAACGGCTTTCGCCCGCTCCGTAGGCCACCTCTTCTCCGTCCCAGTATTTCACCGTGCAGGGATCGGAAAACAAACCCTTGAACAGGGTTTTATAGAATGCCTTATCGATGTTATGATGTTTATTTGCTTTTGAATCCACGAGTTAACACTTCCCTTCTGTCCGACACGCAGGATACCAACTTATAATCCTGCGTACCATCATTTTCGCCTCGTTATAATCATCTTACACCTCATACTGGATTTTCTTCAAGAGAATTCTGTGTTATGATGAATATGAAACGGCTCGAAAGCTCCATATCATGAAGGTATGGAGCAGCTCGATAGATTTAGAATTTGTGCCGCCGCTTGGCGGCGGAATGGAGACGAATATGGACAGATTTGAATATAAAACATTATTTACCGACGCCAAGGGCATATTTGGGGGCAAAGTCGACAAATACGCATTTCAACAGGAACTAAACGAATTGGGATTGCAGGGATGGGAGTTAGTCAGCTCGATCCCTACCGCTCAAAGCTATGGAAGCACAAGGTGGGTCATTTCCATATTTAAACGTAGGATACAATAACTTTCGTGATTTTTCGGAAGTTCGCGAGGGTTGCCGGGGTTTCTAGGGATCGCTGAGGATTGCCGCGCTCAATTTTTCGAACCTGGCGCAGCCATAGGTGCTTCCGTGCTCAAATATTCGAGTATGGTGAAGCCCTGCGGACTGTGGTGTTCAAATATTCGAGTCTGGCGCATGTTTTTCACCTTTGAAAGCCCTCAGAGCAAGAAAATATACACCTTACTTGAAAATATGAGCAAAAAGTTACTCCAAGCTTGGAATTTTGAGCAGTGCAAGCAAACATCCTACCCCAAGCTTGGAATTCTGAGCAGCCCAAGCAAACATTCTACTCCATGCTTGGAATTTTGAGCAAGGTCAAGGTAAGGTGGAGAAGGGAAACGATGGAATGAGCAGGCCGACCATGGACCATTGGATCATAGAAAAGATCAAAGCGCGGGACCATCTCCCGGGCTGTAAGTCTGAGCGCCCCAGGCCGGAATCGGTTTGCGAACCCGGCGGCAGGTCGGAATCCGGATTGCTTGACCGCCGGGAGCTGGAGCGCTGGCAATTGGACAGGATCAACGGCACCCTCGACCTCGCCGCGGAAAAAAGCCATTTTTACCGGACGCTTTTTGAGAATGTCAAATTGGACAGTCTGAAAATCAAACCGGACAGGCCGAAGGTCAAGCTGGACACACTGAATATCAAGCTGGACAGACTGTCGGATCTGGAGCGCCTCCCCTTTACGACGCCGGAGGATCTCAGGGCCGATCCCTATCGCCTGCTCTGCGTCCATCCAAGCGAAATCAGCCGCATCGTGACGCTTTGCACCAGCGGCAGCACCGGCGTGTCAAAACGAGTATTCTTTACGGAAGCGGATCTGGAACTGTGCGTCGACTATTTCCATCACGGCATGCGCAATTTAGTTGACGAAAGCGATACGGTGGGGATTCTGTTTCCCTTTCAAACTCCTGCTTCGGTGGGAGATCAGTTGATCAGGGGACTTGATCGGCTTGGTGCAAAGACGGAACCCCTTTTCGGCCTGTCTAACGAGGAGATCGCGTGTTCCATCAGGGAACGCGGAATCACTTCCCTGGCGGGTATGCCGGGGCAGATCTCAGAGTTGGCAAGCTTATACCGTCCGCTTTCAACGATAAAATCCGTGCTTCTGAGCGCGGACTTTGTTTCCGATGAGGCCAGAAAGACCATCCGGGACGCCTGGGGCGCGGAGGTATTCGAGCATTACGGCATGACGGAAATGGGACTCGGCTGCGCCGTCAGCTGCGAATATCAAAAGGGATACCATGTCCGGGAAGCCGACCTGTATTTGGAAATCATTGACCCGGAAACGGGCGCGGTTCTGCCCGACGGGGAATGGGGCGAAATCGCGTTTACCACTCTGACGCGAACCGGGATGCCGTTTATCCGATATCGCACCGGCGACGTCAGCCGTTGGAAAACCGAAGCCTGCTCCTGCGGGAGCGGACTAAAGCTGTTGGATTATATTCAGGACAGAAATATTAAAAAAGGCCAGACACCCCGGACATAAGAGGATAAAAAAGACTGGATACCGACTAATAAGAGGATTTAAATAAAGGCCGGACATAGGATATAGGAGGATATAGGAGGATTTAAGGATGAAGATTACAGCCACACCGACAAAGAAAACCTACAGTGTATGCCCGGTATGCCTGAAACGCATTCCCGCAAAGCTGGTCCTGCGGGATGGAAGCTGGTATATGGAAAAAGCCTGTGCAGAGCACGGAAGCTATACGACCGTGGTCTGGAGGGGCTCGGCTTCAAGCCTCAAAGGATGGGGGAATTACCATCCCCCGAAAGAAAATGAGGCGGATCTGCCAAATTGCCCCGACGACTGCGGCCTTTGCGACAAACACCTTCAGAGCACCTGCTGTGTGCTGGTGGAAGTAACGGACCGTTGCAATCTCCGCTGTCCCGTCTGCTTTGCCGAAAGCGGGGACGAGGAACGTGGGCCGGCAGAGATCGGAGACAAGGACGGTGCCCAGACAAAAATCGGAGATGAAAAAGGAACCGCGGAAAAAAGCGAAGGCGGAAAAAGAACTGCGGAAAAAAGCGTCGACGAGCTATTCGGGGATTTTAAAGCTTTGATTGAAAAAGAATGCCGGTTCATTCAGCTTTCCGGAGGCGAGCCCACCGTCCGGGACGACCTCCCTGAAATCGTAGCGGCGGCAAAGAAAGCGGGAGCCACCTCTGTCCAGCTGAATTCCAACGGGCTCCGCCTGGGAAAAGAGCCCGAATACACGAAGCGCCTCGCCGACGCCGGACTGGATTTCGTGTTCATGCAGTTTGATGGGATGGATGACGAGGTCTACAAAACCCTCAGGGGCAGACCCATGCTGAAAGAAAAACTGGAAGCCATCAAGGTCTGTGGGGATAACGGCATCGGCGTCACTCTCGTACCCACCGTGGTTCCCGGCGTCAACGACCGGCAGATCGGAGCGGTCATAAAATTCGGAATGGAACGCTCTCCGGCAGTGCGAGGCGTGCACTTTCAGCCTATCAGCTATTTCGGACGCTACCCGGAGCCGCCGAAGGATGAAAACCGGATCACGCTGCCGGAAATCCTGACCGCCATCGAGGAACAGACNNCAGACCGACGGCCTGATCAAGCTTTCCGACCTGGCGCCGTCAGCCTGCGATCATCCTCGCTGCGGCTTCCACAGCGATTTTGTGATTCTGCCGGATCAATTGATCTGTCTCACTCCGAAGGCGTCTGAAGCTTCCGACTGCTGTTGCTGCAAGCCGTCTCCGGATGAAGCGCTGCNNGCGCGCCGCTGGAAGCGGAATCTCGAGTTGGAGCAGGAAGCCGCAAAGATCGATCAGTCCCGCTGTTGTTCATCGACGGCAGATGCTGACAAAACCGGCTGCTGTTCCTCGACGGCAGACGCTGATGAAACCGGCTGCTGTTCCGATATGATGGATTTTGATACCTTTTTGGCGCGGGTGGCCGCAAATGGCTTCACCGTCACCGGAATGGCGTTTCAGGACGCTTACAATCTAGACCTGGAACGGCTCAGAAGGTGCAGCCTCCACGTGTACGACGGAGGCCGCATTGTTCCCTTCTGTGCGAGGTATCTTACCAATATCTGAAATCCTGCAAGAGCGGAGTGCCGCTCGGCACGTTGCTATTCAGTTTCCCACCGTGCTCTGACCAATGACGAGCTCTGCGAAACGGCGCACGATAACCGACGCTTCCGCACGGGTCGCATTGCCCTGCGGTTCAAAGGTGTTGCCGCCCTTTCCCTGCATAATGCCCGCCTGCCGGATCGCCGCTACCGCGTCCCTTGCATAAGCGCCGATCTTCGCGTTATCGGAGAAAGCGGACGCCGAGGCGGACGCAGGTAACTTATATCCGGCGGCCTTGGCGTAGCTCTGCATCATGACCGCCATGTCCTGGCGGCTGATCTGCTGACCGGGGCCGAACTTACCGCTGCCGATCCCCTGCACGATCTTATTTTTGACCGCCCACTCAATATATGGCATGGCGGGATCTGTACCCTTAACATCGGTGAAGCTGCTGGCTTCATACCCGCTCACATCTGCTCCCGAAAGTCTCCCCAGCGCCATGAGGAAGTCGGCACGGGTGATGGCTGTGTCAGGGGAAAACGCCGTTGGCGCTGTACCGTCGATCAGGCTGTAGCCGGCGACAAAATCGATGCTTTCCTTTGCCCAGTGGTTCGCCGTGTCGGCGAATTCCGTGACCGGCGCCTTGTATCCCACGCCGTAGGCTGACAGGCTGTTCCTTCCGATCACCATCCTGCCGTTCTCGTATCTGGAATTGACCAGAGGCTGCGGCCTCCCCTTCTTATCGATATACACGCCGAACAGGTTTTCGGCCGTTTCTCCGCCTGACGATTTGTAGGCGATGCCCAGGGTAACCGCTCCTTTACCGAAGTCGGTGATATATTCGGCTCTGCCGTCTCTCTGATAGCTCACGGTGACGTCAAATACCGGGCGGGAGCCAATCAGGGTTTTTGCCGCATCGGATAGCTTCGCCGGAGCCTTGGTTGAAACCGTAACCGGCCCTGTTGACTGCTTATTGATTTCGGCGATAGCACCAGCGTCAAATGTGAGGTCAAGGGCGGAGGAGCCGATCCTGACAGACTTCACACCTGCCTCTTTCATCCAGGCGATAGCCCCCGATTCGATGACGGCGTTCAGACCGGAATAGCTGCCGCTGCCCGTGATTTCAAACTCCAAGGTGATGCCGTCCGATTCCCTTCCGGACTCTTTCGCCGCAGCCTGCGCCGCCTTGACCGCATCCTTTACCATCTCTTCGGTAACCGACCCGGGGAGTGCAGGCGTATAGCCGCCGGATCCTCCTGATCTGCCGGAGCCGCCTGAATCATCGCTGTCCTGCCTTGTAATAGTGATGGCATATCTCTTTGTACTTCCGTCCTGAGCCGTTACCCGAACATACGCGGTGTTTGCGCCTACGGAAAGCGTCATTGTTTTATCCGCGATTTCCATCGTGCAGCCCGCGTCGCGATACAGCTTCCAGCCTGCATTCGGGCTTACGGAAAGGCTGACCACCTGCCTGGAGACGCTATTTGCCACCGTCGCTGTGATATCTGTTCCGCTGACGCCGCCGCCGGCGGGCGCAGTTACGTCTGTCACATCCTTTTCAGAGCTTTGCGCCGGAGAAGCTTTCAATGTAAAGCTGACGTTATAAGTCTTTTTGGTTGTCCCGTTCTCGGCGGTCACCTCCACGGTTGCGCTTCCGGGAAGGGAGGCTGCCTGCGTAATTTTGACGGATGCTGCCGGATCGGCCGCCTCCGCGCCTACCTTTGCCGCCGCACTGCCTGGCAGGGTACCATAGGGCAGTTCCACATCGTAGTCAGTCTTTGAAGCTTTAAAACCGCCTATCGT
Source organism: Firmicutes bacterium UBA7709 (assembly GCA_002482405.1). Next base: position 9,395 of record DLFX01000383.1, read on the forward strand.
ACCGCCGCCTACGGTCAGATCCTTCAGATCGGCGTTGATTCCGGGAATATGATTATTTACGATCTTGACGGTAAATATGGCGGAAGCTCCTTTATCAAAGGATATTGTAAATCCTGCGTCATTCCCCGCAGTGAAACCCTGTGCCGCAAGATAGCTTTGCCTGATTATCAGCGTATCGCCGCTGACGGTATAATAGTCCTTGGGTGTCTCCAAATCCGCCCCGTTATATTCCACGCCCGCAACAGCAGAAGCGCTGTTCCAGGTGATGACGGTGCTTACATCGCCGGGCGAGGCAAGATCATAGCTTCCCCCGGAGGGACTGATGGATGCGTCAACCACAGGAGTCGCCAGGATATTCACCGTGACGCCTGTCGGCTGCGCCATGAGGTTGTAGTTGTCCGCGTCCGCGCCGCTCAAGGTGGCTCCGGTGACCGTAACAGGCTTATTCGTCCCAATCGAGTCGTCAGCCATTGTACCGGCGCCGCCCGACGGGACGACAGCATCCGAGCCTATCTTACCGTCCACCGAAGCTCCGGAAAAGTCGAGGGCGACGCTTTTATCGCCTGCCGCAAACTCCCTGTCGGTTGCAGCCGCACCGGTAATTGTTACGTCTTTTTTGCTGATCTTATAATTACCAAGTGAAAGTCCGGCCACAGCTTTATATTCAGCGCTTTCCGCCACATCCACCGCAATGGCGTAGGTGCCCGCGTTTTTGGGCGCGGCCGTACCGCCGCCGTATTTCACAGTGACCGCACCCACGTCTGCGCTTCCGGTCACCGCAAGGGGCTGGGTGCCGCCGTTATAGGTTACGGGGGAGAGATCGTAATTTAAATCGCCTGCCGTCAGGGTGTCCTTCTCAGTTGTGAAAGTGAAGGAATCGGGCAGCACGGCGATCCCGTCCGTGCCCTGAAAATTTGAATAAGAAACGGTGTATTGCGTGCCCGGCTTCAAATCCGCATCGGGATGGAAGGTGAGTATCTGGTTGCTGTCGGACCACACCTTGGTTCCGGTTACGGTGTTGGAAGGGGTGGCTGTTTCCGCGACATTGAGAGCGGAAACGGCCTCCCAGCCGATGACTTGTATTCCTCGGCCGAAGTTGAGAACGATATCCGTGCTCTTTGGAACATCGGCAGCGCCGCCGGCCGGGCTGGTGCTCGCAATAGCGAGGGGCACTTTGATCGTAACCTTTACCCGTGTGCTTTCGGCCTTGCCCGGTTCGATGGCGCTGATGTAATAATCAGTGTTGACGGAAGGCCTGGTGGCAGGACTGGTGAAAATCAGCAGCATGTCAGTAACCTCGATCCCGCCCTCGCCGAGGAGCCTGCCCGTATAGGCGATCCCGGCAGCGATCGGGGTTGCTTCTTCATTTGTGGCATAAACCTTGTATGTTGTGCTTGCTGGAGGATGAGAATTCACAGGAAAGATCGCCGACGTATCCTCTGCGGTCGAGAATGAGTGAGTGTAGACTGAAAACGAAGGTGTCGGAGTTTTCTCCTGTTCCTTGG
>DLFX01000026.1 GCA_002482405.1 Firmicutes bacterium UBA7709
CCGATGCTGGGCTCGTCCAGGATATACAGCACACCCACCAGGCTTGAACCGATCTGGGTCGCAAGCCGTATCCGCTGGGATTCTCCGCCGGACAGAGTTCCGGAGGCCCTTGAAAGGGTGAGGTAATCCAGGCCCACATCGACTAAAAACGTCAATCTTGCTTTGATTTCCTTGACGATCTGATGGGCAATCTTTTCATCCCTTGTGCTGAGTTTAACGCTGTTTATAAATTTAAGCGCTTCCCTGATGGAAAGGCCTGAAAGCTCCGCGATGTTCATTCCGCCGACGGTCACGGCCAGGACTTCGGGTTTCAGCCGTTTTCCGCCGCACGCGTCGCAGGGATTCAGCGTCATGTACTGCTCCATCTTTTCCTTTATATAGTCGGAATTGGTTTCCCGGTATCTTCGTTCCCNNTTGTTGATTACGCCCTCAAAGGGGTGGTTCATATGGGACTTGGACCCGCTGGACCGGCTCTCGTAATAGTACTCGAGCTTTCTCCCCTTTGTGCCGTACAGCAGCTCGTTCCTGAACTTTTCGGGCAGGTCTTTATAGGGCGTGTCCAGATCGACGCCATGATACTTAGCCAGGGCTCCGATGAGCTGGCGGTGCCAGGTGCCGAACTCCATGGAGGAAAAGACGTCCACCAGAGCGCCGCTGTTGACGCTCAAATCTTTCNNCTCCGTAATGATGAGGTCCGGATCGATCCGCTGGATGAAGCCCAGGCCGTTGCACTCCGGACACGCTCCGAAGGGGCTGTTGAAGGAAAACATCCGGGGTTCCAGCTCTTCGATGCTGATCCCGTGATCCGGGCACGCAAACTTCGTGCTGAAAAGCATGTCCGTTTCCTCCTGGCCGCCGTCTTTCGGCACATCCCCATTGGAATCAACATCCTGCGGCGCATCCGCCTTAGAAGCGCCGCCCCTTTGCAGATGGGCGACGACCAGCCCGTCGCCATGGCTCAACGCCAGTTCGACGGATTCCGCCAGGCGGCTTTCGCTGCCCGGTTTGATCACGATCCTGTCCACGACGATCTCGATGGTATGCTTAAACGTCTTCTGCAGCTTTATAGGCTCTTCATTGAGCTGCAGGATTTCACCGTCCACTCTGGCCCGGGTAAATCCCTCTTTCCGGATTCTTTCCAGAATCTTTTCATGCTCCCCTTTGCGCTCTCTCACCACCGGCGCCAGGATCGTGGCTCTCGTGCCTTCGGGCTGCGCCATCAGGCTGTCGACGATCTGATCGACGGACTGGCTGACGATCTCCTTTCCGCAGACCGGGCAATGGGGTACGCCGATTCTGGCGTACATCAGCCTCAGGTAATCGTGGATCTCCGTCACCGTACCCACGGTAGAGCGCGGATTTTTGCTGGTGGTCTTCTGGTCGATGGAGATGGCCGGGGAAAGTCCTTCGATATATTCCACCTCGGGCTTTTCCATCTGTCCGAGAAACTGCCTCGCATAGGAGGAGAGGCTCTCCACATATCTTCTCTGCCCTTCGGCATAGATGGTGTCAAAGGCCAGGGAAGATTTTCCCGACCCCGAGAGGCCCGTGAGCACCACCATCTTATCTCTTGGAATAACTACATCTATGTTTTTTAAATTGTGCTCTCTCGCACCCTTTACGAATATGTCCTTTGTCGTCATTGATTCCTCCAAATGTTTATCTTAACAGCAGCGGTCCGGTGTGCGGCATGGCGCCGCCCCCCTCTACAGCCGCAGCTTGAATTCAAATATCCTGTCTCTCAGTTCCGCCGCCCGCTCAAACTGCAGGTTTGCGGCGGCTTCCTTCCNNTATAGTCGGTCAGCTCCTTCTTCGTCAGCTCCAGGGGGCTTCTGCCCTCGTAATATTCGTCCTTTTCCTCCGCGACCCTGGTGGCCTCGATGACGGAGCGGACCGCCTTTTCTATGGTCTTGGGCGTAATGCCGTTTGCGTCATTGTATTCCTTTTGGATCTTTCTTCTGCGGTTCGTCTCCGAGATAGCCTGCTCCATGGCGTCGCTGATGCCGTCGGCGTACNNGCGTACATGATGACCCTGCCGTTTACGTTTCGCGCAGCTCTGCCGATGGTCTGGACCAGGGACGTCTCTGTCCGCAGGAAGCCCTGCTTGTCCGCATCCAGAATGGCTACCAGGGAAACCTCCGGCAGGTCGAGGCCCTCTCTCAGCAGGTTGATCCCCACCAGCACGTCGAAAACGCCCAGCCTCAGGTCTCTGAGGATCTCCATCCGCTCCAGGGTATCGACTTCCGAATGGAGGTATCTCACCCGTATTCCAACGTTTTTCAGATAGTCCGTAAGGCTCTCCGACATTTTTTTAGTGAGGGTGGTCACCAGAACCTTTTCGCCACGNNACTTTTCGCCCCGTTTCGTCACCTTGTTGATCTCTCCGATGAGGTCGTCGATCTGGCCTTCCGTCTTTCTGACCTCGATCTCCGGATCCAGCAGTCCCGTCGGACGGATGACCTGCTGGGCTACGATGTCGTGGCTGTGCTCCCTCTCATAGGCGGCGGGGGTGGCGCTGACATAGACGATCTGATTGACCATCTGCTCGAATTCCTTGAATTCCAGCGGACGGTTGTCCAAAGCGGAAGGAAGCCGGAACCCGTACTCCACCAGAGACGTCTTGCGGGAGCGATCCCCCGCATACATTCCCCGCAGCTGAGGCAGCATGACGTGGGATTCGTCGATGATGATCAGAAAATCCTTGGGGAAATAGTCGATGAGGGTGTAGGGCCGGGAACCGGCAGCCAGGCCGTTGATGTGCCTGGAATAGTTTTCAATTCCCTTGCAGCTCCCCACNNCCCCACCTCACGCAGCATTTCCAGGTCATACCGGGTGCGCTGTTCGATGCGCTGGGCTTCGATGAGCTTGCCCCGGTCCTTGAACCATCTGATCCGCTCTTCCAGCTCCTCTTCCACGGAAATGACGGCTCGCTCCATATTTTCCTTGGAGGTGACATAATGGGAAGCGGGGAAAATGGAAATGTGGTTTCTGATCCCGTTGATCTCTCCCGTAACCGGATTGATCTCCTTGATCACTTC
>DLFX01000014.1:0-9287 GCA_002482405.1 Firmicutes bacterium UBA7709
AAATTGGTCTCCACCGTAAAATGCTTGGAGAGGTTCTGAATATCCATCAATATTTCGCTCATTTCGCATCCTCCCCGCCGTCTCCGGCTTCTTCTTCTGCGTTCTCCTCATATAAAAAACAGCGCACTTTATGACCGTCAATTTCCCTCAGCTCCGGCATCTCCCTGATACAGCGCTCCATGCGGCAGTCGCAGCGGTCCGAAAAGGGACAGCCTGCCGGCATGCGCAGAGGATCGGGAACCATGCCCTTGATCATATAAAGGCGTTCTCCGCTTTCGTCGTCGATCTGAGGAATGGATTTCATCAGCCCTCTGGTATAGGGATGCATCGGACGGGCAAATAGGCTTTTCACATCAGCCTCCTCCACGATTTTGCCGCAATACATCACCAGGACGCGGTCCGCAGCCTCGGCGACGACGCCCAGGTCGTGGGTGATCAGCAGCACCGCCATATGAAACTTCTCACGCATTTGATACAGAAGCTCCAATATCTGAGCCTGAATGGTCACATCCAGCGCGGTGGTCGGCTCATCCGCAATCAGCAGGTCGGGATCGCAGGCCAGCGCCATGGCTGTCATGACCCTCTGCCGCATGCCGCCGCTCATCTGGTGCGGGTAATCGTTGGCTCTCTGGGCGGCGGAAGGGATTCCCACCGTGTCGAGCATTTCGATGGTGCGCTTTAAAGCCTCCTGTTTGGACACCTTCATGTGGGTTATGATGCTCTCCATGATCTGGTCCTTGATTCGCCACACGGGGTTTAAAGAGGTCATGGGCTCCTGAAATATCATGGAAATCTGGTTCCCGCGGATATCCTCCAGCTCCTTGCGGCTCAGCTTATTCAGGTCCCGGGATTTATAGATGATCTCGCCGCCGGCGATCCTGCCCGGTTTCTGCAAAAGTCCCATGATGGAGAGGGACGTCANNTCTCTTGCCGGACCCGGACTCTCCAACGATGGCCAGGATCTCGCCTTCTTCGATATGAAAGCTGACGTCGTCCACGGCTCTGATCACGCCGCGTTTCAGCTTGAATTCTGTTTTTAGATTTTTTACTTCCAGCAACATATTTTCACCGCCCTTACTTTATTCTGGATTTCGGATCCAGCGCGTCCCGAAGCCCGTCGCCAAGCAGATTGAAGGCCAAAACTGTCAGAGTAATGGCAGCGCCGGGAAAAATCAGCGTATAAGGGGCAGTAAAAATGAAGCCTCTCGCTCTGCCCAGCATATCGCCCCATTCGGCGAAAGGAGGCTGTACTCCGAGTCCTAAAAAGCCGAGAGCGGCAGTGTCCAGCACTGCTGTGGAAATTCCAAGGGTAGCCCTGACGACGATCAAAGAGATGACGTTGGGCAGAATATGCCGGAAAATGATCCGGCGGTGACGGTTGCCGATCACCTTCGCGGCCTGGATGAAGTCCTGTTCCTTGATGGAAAGAAAACTGCCGCGAACGATACGGGCATACTCCGGAATGGACACCAGCCCGATAGCGATGACCGCTTTGTCGATCCCCTTTCCCAGGGCAGCCATAAAGGCGATAGCCAGCAGGATGGACGGAATCGCAAGCATCATGTCCATCACTCTCATAATGACCGTGTCGAGCTTTCCGCCGAAATATCCGGCCAGGGACCCAAGGACGACTCCTACCGAAAGGGAGATGGCGACTGCGGCCAGCCCCACGAACAGAGAGATTTTCGTACCGTCGAGAACCCTGCTGAAGATATCTCTGCCCAGCTGGTCCGTCCCGAACCAGTGCTCAGCATTGGGATGGACGAAGCTTTGCGACATATCCGAGTAATTCGGGTCAAAGGGCAGGATCTGTTTTCCCATCAGCTCGCTGATCCATACGGATAGCGCCAGGAGCGCCAGGAGGCTTATCACGACCAGGCCGATTACGGCGGCTCTGTTCTGCCTGAGGGTGTACCACATCTCTTTTATCTGTGATTCCGGCTTCTCTATATATTCAGCAGTTTCTGCCGAATTTGCGACCAAACTGATTTTTTTCATGCTGTCACCCCTCTTTTTGGGAATATTTAATACGCGGATCGAGAAACACATAGATCACATCCACGAGGAGATTTACCATTACAAAGACTGTAGCGATCAGCAATACGACGGCCTGCACCACCGGAAAGTCTGATTTCAGAATACAGGCTACAGTATAAGATCCTATGCCCGGCCAGGAAAATACCGTTTCTGTGAGAACCGCGCCGCCCAGCAGAATGCCCAGCTGCAGCCCGACCACCGTAACGATGGGAATCAGGCCGTTTCGTAAAGCGTGTCTCCCGATCACTCTGCCCTCTGATATTCCCTTGGCTCTGGCGGTGCGGATATAATCCTGCTGCAGAGTTTCCAGCATGCTGGAACGGGTCATCCTTGCGATGATCGCCATGGAATACATTGCCAGGGTCGCCCCGGGCAGAATCAAGTGCCGCAAGGCGTCGATAAAGGCCTCCATATCGCCTGCGATCAGGCTGTCAATCAGGTAAAATCCGGTAACATGACCGGGCAGCAGCAAAGGATCGATTCTTCCGCTTGAAGGAAGCAGATGCAGGGTGCCGGAGAAAAAGATAATCAATAAAATACCAAGCCAGAAAACCGGCACGGAAACGCCGATCAAAGCTACCAGCATACCTGCGTTATCAAAGATGGTGTTTTTCTTTACCGCGGAAATTACGCCGATGAGGATTCCAAAAATTGAAGCCAGAATCACCGCAACCAGGGCAAGCTCAATGGTGGCCGGGAAGCGGGCGAAAATTTCTTTGACCACGGGCGCTTTCGTATAGTACGAATTGCCCATATCTCCTGTCAGAGCGCCGGTTATAAAGTGCCAGTATTGCAGATAAACCGGCTCGTTCAGACCGTTGGCTTCCCTCCACGCCGCCGCCGACTCCTGGGTCGCGTGCTGTCCCAGGACAATAGGCGCCGGGTCCGGTGAAAAAACGCGCATGATCAGAAAAACTATGATGGAAACACCGATGAGTACGGGAATCAGCATCAGTATTCGTTTTACAATATAATTAAACATCTGCAGCTACCTTTCAAATCGCCCGCCGCTGCGCGGGGGGCTGACGCCGTCGTTCAAAAACCGGGAACCCGCATAGCGCGGGTCCCGGCAATCGTATTTTGTCATACTGAGAAAATTAAATTTCCAAATCGAAAGCTGACGTCATTATTCCGTTTTGGACATCAGTGCAAGGGGAACAACCCCGGTCACATGATATGAGAAATTCTGAACGTTGGGCCTGTATGCCGCGAGGGTTTCCGCATGGGAAATCGGCAGCCAGGGTGCGTCCGCGGCAGCGATCTTCTCAAGCTGGGTGTAAACCGCATTGCGTTCGTCGCCGGCGGGAATGGTGAGGCCTTTTTTAATCAGGCTGTTGAATTCGTCATTTTTATAAAGGGCCACGTTCATGGTAGGATCCGGGTGAGCCAGCAGATACATAAAGTTGTCCGGGTCGCCGTTGTCTCCGATCCAGCCGTAGAAGCAGATATCATAGTTCCCTGCCGGTATCTTTTCCTTGTAAGTAGTCCAATCATAGGAATCGATGGTCGCCGTGACCCCTACCTTGGAAAGGTAGCCCTGTACCGCTTCAGCCAAAGCCTGTCCTGTTGCGGCGTTGTACGGTCTCGGGTTGGTGTAGGTCATGATCCTTACGGAAGTAATGCCAGCGGCTTTCAAAGTCTTTTCCGCCGCCGCGGGATCGTAAGTGACCTGGGAAATGCTCGGATCATATCCGTTCATAAATGTAGGCAGAATGGAAGTAGCCGGTTCCGAATATCCCTGATAGAGGCTCTTAACCAGCTCAGGCACATTGATCGCCTGGGAAATCGCCTTGCGGAGATTCACATCATTGAACGGCGCTTTGGATGTGTTATAGGCCATATAGTTGATATTCATGCCGCCCGCCTTGAAAATCTCGTTTCCCGCGCCTGTGATCTGGTCTACAACGGTAGCGTCGATTCCGTCGATCATATCGGCTTCGCCGTTGTTCAGCGCAACCACGCGGGCAGAGTTGTCTTTAATGAACTTGAAGATGACATTTTTGGCGAGAGCTTTGGTTCCCCAGTAATCGTCATTGCGCACCAGGACAATGTTTTCGTCCTTGGCCCAGCTTACAAATTTGTAAGGGCCGGTTCCGCAGGGCGCTTCGTTCACGTTGTTGTTATTGTCCTCCAACGCTTTCGGGCTCACCATCGGAGCCGCCATTACCATTGCCAGGTTGGCCAGGAACGCGGTGTTCGGCTCGTTCAGGTTGATCTTGACCGTATTCTCGTCGATCACTTCAACGTCTTTGACTGAACCGTAAACAAACGAACCGTATGCCATGTCTTCGGTAGCCTTGGGCGGGATCTGGCGGTCAATGTTATACTTCACTGCGTCTGCGTTGAAATCGGTGCCGTCGTGGAATTTAACACCTTCCTGAAGATAGAACGTATAGGACAGTCCGTCAGGGCTTACATCCCAGCTCTTGGCAAGGGAAGGCTCCACTTTTGTGGAATCAAGTGCATACTTTAAAAGTCCCTCATAGATGTTGAAGATGACTTTGCCGGATTCGGCGTCGTCCACCAGCGCCGGGTCAAGCCCTCTGGGCTCCGCGCCCTGCGCAAAGATCAGGGTGTCGTTGGCTTTTGACGCTTTTGAATCCTGATCGTCTCCCCCGTTGCCGCCGCCGCATCCGGTCAGTGAAGCAAGTACCATCACTGCCGCAAGAACGAGGGCAAGGGTTTTTTTCTTTTCTTTCATCTTTCTCCTCCCACAGATTTCATTGGAATTAACTGCTTTCTATAGTACCACGCTTGGTACCTCTCTGCAATAATTTATTTTCAGACGGGCCCCCGGGCGGGCCTCACCCGCCGCGCTCACGGCTTCCCCGGTTGCTTCATCCTCAACTAGCTGAACATAATTGCCCTGTCTGTGACATCATTGATTCTTCACTCTCTGGGAAATCATATATGATACGAGCCAAACGCCGCAGATCACGGCGATAGCGAGGCTCGTATATCTAAAATCGTTAAAGAGCCAATCTAACCCATAGAAAGGGATCAACACAAAGCTAAGGGGGATGGCCCAATCAAAATTAAAACTCTCAAAGGAAACAGCAAAAAATATCAGCAGGCCGGATATGAATGCGATCACGCTTATTATAGCCACATATTTCAATGCGTTTTTATTCTTGTTTAACGGCAGAAAAGCGAACCAGAATAATATGACGCCGGCGGTTACAAGAAAGTTTGCAGCCGTCGCCGGAGAGCCAAAGATCATCTTCTCAGTGTGGAAGAAAAAGCTTATTACAACGAAGCCAAGCAATATTAAATTTGCCGTCTTTCGAACTTCCATGATAGTCCTCCTCTCTACATTCCCATATGGCGATCCGCCCTCTAGTGAAAGAGGCTGCGCAATTTATTGCACAGCCTCTCGGTCTATTATCTCATATTTTGCTTATACAAGCTCTAAGAATACCACTTCCGCGTTATCGCCCTGTCTGGGTCCCAACTTCAGAATTCTGGTATATCCGCCGTTTCTTTCGGCATATTTCGGAGCTATTTCATCGAACAGCTTTTTAACTACATCTTCGTCGTAAACGTAAGCGAGCACCTGTCTTTTTGCATGTAAATCGCCGCGCTTTGCCAATGTAATCATCTTCTCAGCTTCTCTTCTTGCTTCCTTTGCTCTGCAGTCAGTCGTGGTGATACGCCCTTCCCTGAAAAGGTCGGTGACGATGTTTCTGAGCATGGACTTTCTGTGAGCGGTTGGTCTGCCTAATTTTCTATAACCTGGCATCTATATTCCTCCTTTGCTAAGATTCGAGGCGCCTGATCCGGAATTTTGCAAATCCGTCCAGAGGCAACTAGTCGTCGCTCGGCTTGAGGCCGAGGCCTAATTCTTCCAGTTTATGCTTTACTTCATCCAGAGATTTCTTACCAAGGTTTCTAACCTTCATCATATCATCTTCCGTTCTATGAGTAAGCTCTTCTACCGTATTGATTGATGCGCGCTTCAAACAGTTGAATGAACGCACGGACAGCTCCAACTCCTCGATGGTCATCTCCAGGGCCTTTTCCTTCTGGTCTTCTTCCTTCTCCACCATGATCTCCATGGATTCCATGCTGTCGGTAAGGTCGATGAACAGCTTCAAATGCTCCTGCATGATCTTCGCACCGATGGATACGCCTTCTTCCGGCGTGATGCTGCCGTCGGTCCAGATTTCCAGANNCCTGGCCTACCCTGGTATTCTCAACTGTGAAATTCACTTTTCTGACCGGTGTGTAGATAGAATCTACCGGAATAACGGCAATGGGCATGGATTCCGTCTTGTTCTGATCCGCAGGCACATAGCCTCTGCCTCTTGCAATATTGATTTCCATTACCAGCGTAGCGTTTTCTTCAAGAGTGGCAATGTGCAGCTCCGGATTGAAGATTTCCAGATCGCTGTCGGCAATGATATCGCCGGCAGTGACTTCCTTCGGACCCACCGCATTGATGATCACCCTCTTGGAATTTTCACCGTTTATACGAACCGCAAGCTTTTTCAGATTCAGGATAATCTCCGTAACATCCTCTTTTACTCCCGGAATTGTGGAAAACTCATGAAGAATTCCATCGATTTTCACCGAGGTAACGGCCGCCCCCGGCAGCGACGAGAGAAGAATCCTTCTCAGGCTGTTGCCCAGGGTGGTGCCGTAGCCTCTCTCCAGAGGTTCTACGACAAACTTGCCGTAATTTTCATTTTCGTCAGAATAAAAGCATTCAATTGTTGGTTTTTCGATTTCTATCACTCAAAAACCCCTCCTTTTATTTACTCATTCGCAGTTCAGCTTTCAAGCTATCTTACTTAGAGTACAACTCGACGATGAGGTGTTCTGCGATTGGAGTATCGATATCCTCTCTCCTCGGCATTGCGACAACCTTGCCTTCAAGCTTTTCTACATCAACAGTGATCCATGAAGGCACACTGATCGACATATCCTTAATCTCCTTGAACTTCGGAGACGATGTGCTTTTTTCCTTAACCTTTATCGAATCACCGGCTTTTACCGCAAAGGACGGAATGTTCTGCTTTACTCCGTTTACAGTAAAATGTCCGTGTCTGACAAGCTGTCTTGCTTCTTTCCTTGAAGATGCGAATCCCATTCTGAAAACAGCGTTGTCAAGTCTTGTTTCCAACATAATGAGCAGGTTTTCACCTGTAATTCCCTTTTTCTTTTCCGCTTTCTCAAAGTAATTTCTGAACTGGGTCTCAAGAACTCCGTAGAATCTCTTGGCTTTCTGTTTTTCTCTCAGCTGTAAACCGTATTCAGAGACTTTCTTTCTGCTCTGTCCATGCTGTCCGGGCGCGTAATTTCTCTTTTCGATAGCGCATTTGGTGCTGTAGCATCTTTCGCCCTTCAGGAACAGCTTCTGGCCTTCTCTTCTGCATAATCTGCAGGAAGCATCCGTATATCTAGCCATGTTAATTACACCTCCCTTTCATTAAACTCTTCTTCTCTTTGGCGGTCTGCATCCATTGTGAGGAATCGGTGTGATATCCTTAATAAGATTGATTTCGAGTCCTGCAGCCTGCAGCGCTCTGATTGCGGCTTCACGGCCGGAACCAGGCCCTTTTACATATACTTCAACCATTTTCAGCCCATGTTCCATCGCGCCCTTGGCAGCTTCTTCCGCAGCCATCTGAGCGGCGAAAGGAGTTGATTTCCTCGATCCCTTGAAGCCAAGAGAGCCTGCGCTGGACCATGAGAGGGCGTTTCCGCTCAAATCTGTAAGAGTTACGAGAGTATTGTTAAAGGTGGATTGGATATGAGCCTGACCACGTTCAATGTTCTTACGTTCTCTTCTTTTTTTTCTGACTGTCTTTTTTACAGTTTTAGCCATTTTATCCTTACCTCCTTACTTCGCTTTCTTCTTTCTTCCTACAGTCTTTTTAGGACCTTTTCTGGTTCTTGCGTTTGTCTTTGTGTTCTGGCCTCTGACAGGCAGTCCCCTTCTGTGACGGATCCCTCTGTAGCAGCCAATTTCCATGAGTCTCTTGATGTTCAAGGATACTTCTCTTCTGAGATCTCCTTCTACAGCATACTCACTGTCTATGATCTTTCTGATCGCACCTGCTTCGTCTTCCGACAAATCCTTAACTCTTGTATCTGGATTGACTCCGGCTTTCTCAAGAATTTTCAGCGCTGTAGGTCTTCCTATTCCGTAGATATACGTAAGTCCAATCTCTACTCTTTTGTCTNNCTCTTGGTAAGTCGACACCGGCTATACGAGCCATAAATTTTCCTCCTATCCTGAGCCCTGAGTTTTCTCGAGTTAAACTCAGAGCACATATGATTCATTGATTTATATAGAATTTACTTGAGGTAGTTTCCTTGTCTCCCGACAATAAAACACAGCCGCTCCCCCAAGGGTAATTCCTAACTAATAGTAAAATGATTTCAGCCCTGCTTTTGCTTATGCTTCGGATTTTCACAGATAACCATTACTTTTCCGTTTCTTTTGATAATTTTGCACTTTTCGCAGATAGGCTTTACTGAAGCTCTAACCTTCATTTCCGTACCTCCAATCGGTTAATTTACCTATTTATCTCTCCACGTGATCCTTCCTCTGGTCAGATCATAGGGCGAAAGCTCGACCTTGACCCGGTCCCCGGGTAAAATCCTGATGAAGTTCATTCTTATTTTTCCTGAAATGTGTGCAAGCACTTCGTAACCGTTCTCCAGTTTTACGACGAACATCGCATTGGGCTGGGCATCTACCACGGTACCAAATACCTCTATGACATCTTTCTTTGCCATAAAATACACCTCTCTTTATTTAACGCCAAACAGCGTCAACAGCTCTGGCTCACCATCAGTGATAACAACAGTATTTTCATAATGAGAGGAAAGCTTTCCGTCAACTGTGACCACAGTCCAGTTGTTCTGGAGCACCTCGACCTCGTAACCCCCCTGGCAGATCATGGGTTCGATGGCGAACACCATGCCGGGAGCGAGTCTGGGTCCTCTTCCGGGCTTTCCGTAGTTCGGGATCTGGGGGTCTTCATGCATCGCCCTGCCAACCCCATGGCCTACAAAATCGCGGATCACAGAAAACCCTTCCGATTCGGCTTTTCTCTGGACTGCCGCGGAAATGTCGGAAAGTCGATATCCCACTTTACAGAATTTCAAGCCTTCAAAAAAGCTCTCTTCTGTGACGGTAATCAGCCTTTGGGCTTCCGCACTGATCTTGCCTACCGGGTAGGTTCTCGCAGCATCGCTGACATAACCTCTGTAAGTGCTGCCCACGTCGACGCTGATGATAT
>DLFX01000014.1:9315-10244 GCA_002482405.1 Firmicutes bacterium UBA7709
GACGTGCAGGCGCTTGCGGGAAAACCGTTATAGCCTTTAAAAGTGGGAATCATATGGTTTTTCAGGATGGTCTCCTCTACGAAATCATCGATATCTTTCGTGGACATTCCTGGCCGAATCAGATTGGGAAGCTCAGAAAGAATGTAAGCTGTAACCTTTCCCGATTCTCTCATAATATCAATTTCTTGTTGTGATTTGATGATTATCATTCCTTGTCACCTACGATACGCACGATGTCGTTAAAAACATCCTCGAGTCCCATGGCGCCGTCAATGTGTGCAACTTTTCCCAGCTTCTCATAGTATTCGACCAATGGCGCGGTCTGGGCGTTGTAGACCTCGATCCTGTTCTCCACGGTCGCCGCAGTATCGTCGGATCTCTGATAAAGCGCGCCGCCGCAGACATCGCATATGCCCTCTTTTTCGGGCGGCATATTGATCACGTGATAGGTAGCGCCGCAGTTTCTGCAGACCCTTCTGCCTATCAGCCTTGTCATCAGTTCCTCTTTACCAACATTGATGTCGATAACCAGATCGATATCAAGATCCTTTTCATTCAGAAATTTATCAAGCTGTTCTGCCTGGTAAACCGTCCTGGGGAACCCATCCAGTAGAAAGCCGCGGTTGCAGTCTTCCTCCATCAGGCGGCCTGCCGCGATCTCAAGGACGAGATCGTCGGGGACAAGTTCACCTTTGTTCATGTACTCCTGCGCCTTTTTACCTAAGTCGGTTCCCTCTTTGATGTGTTTTCTGAGAATGTCTCCTGTGGAAATATGCGGGATACCGTACTTTTGGCAAATCATTGCCGCCTGGGTACCTTTGCCTGCTCCTGGGGGGCCTAATAGTATAAGTCTAAGCATCGTCCAGATCCTCCACCATGTATCGCCCCTTTTCAGGGAATCGCTTTTTCATGAGAAACGCGCTTCCCCT
>DLFX01000014.1:10259-11057 GCA_002482405.1 Firmicutes bacterium UBA7709
GCCCTGGTAATTTCTCATGACCATTTGCGATTCTAGCTGTTTCATCGTATCCAATGCAACACCGACTACGATGAGCAATGAGGTTCCGCCAAAGCGCATATCCAGCGCGGTATTATGGCTGATGAGCGTTGGCAGGATCGCGATGACCGCGAGGAATACAGCCCCTACAAATGTGATTCTTGTCATTACCTTATTTAAATATTCAATTGTGGGTTTTCCCGGTCTGATTCCGGGAATAAATCCGCCGTTTGCTTTCATGTTGTTCGCCACTTCCATGGGATTGAAAACAATCGCGGTATAGAAGAAGGTGAAGAACATGATCAGGATAACGTTCAAGGTGCAGTAAATCACTACGCCCCACAGATTTCCTGAAGTTGAAAACCAGGTCTTAACGAACTCCGAAAACTTTCCTGCTCCGGTGAAGTACGAGATCGTCAGCGGGAACTGCAGCAGGGAGAGGGCGAAGATTACCGGAATAACGCCGGCCTGATTTACCCTCATGGGAATGTGGGTGCTCTGTCCGCCGTACATCTTTCTTCCAACCACTCTCTTCGCATACTGTACCGGTATCCTTCTCTGGCCCTGTTGGATCATGATGATACCGATGATGACGATCAGCGCGAAGACGCAGAACAGGATCACGGTCACGATGCTGACCTCGCCTGCCTGAAGCTTTACAAAGGTCTGATGGATCGCGCTGGGAATCCGGTGTATGATTCCCGCCATGATGATCAGTGAAATACCGTTCCCGATTCCGTTTTCATTGATCTGTTCGCCGAGCCACATCAGGAATGCGGT
>DLFX01000014.1:11088-14454 GCA_002482405.1 Firmicutes bacterium UBA7709
GTTATCGACGATAGCCTGCCGGAACAGTCCTACGGAGAGCCCGATGGCCTGTATAAACGCTAAAACTACCGTCAGATATCTCGTATATTGAGCGATCTTCTTTTTTCCCTCGGTTCCTTCCTTTGCGAGGGCCTCCAGGCTGGGCACCGCAATGGTGAGGAGCTGTAATATAATCGAAGCTGTGACGTAAGGAGTGATGCTCAGAGCAAATATGGTAAAGTTGCTGAACGCCCCTCCCGAGAATAGGTCAAACAAACCAAACAGTCCTGTATTTCCGCTGAATACTTCATTTAAAATATTTCGGTCGATGCCCGGCACAGGAATGTTTGCGCCAAGCCGGAAGACCAGGATCATCAACAGTGTGAAAATGATCTTTTTCCTGATATCAGGAATCTTCCACGCCTGGGCGATTGTTTTAAGCATACTCATCTTAGATCACCTCTGCCTTTCCTCCGGCCTGCTCGATCTTTTCAATTGCTGTCTTGCTGAACTTGTGAGCCTGTACGGTCACATTCTTTTCCAGGTTTCCCTCTCCAAGAATCTTGACGCCGTCGATATGCTTTGCAAGTCCTTTTTCTTTTAACAGTTCTGGTGTAACGACTGTTCCTGCGTCAAACACATTCAGGTCGTCTACGTTTAAAATGGTGTATTCTTTTCTCCAGATATTTGTGAAGCCCCTCTTCGGGATTCTTCTGTAAAGCGGCATCTGGCCGCCTTCAAAACCAAGTCTGGTTCCGCCGCCGCTTCTGGAGTTCTGACCGTTCATACCTCTTCCGCCGGTTTTACCCTGTCCGGTAGCGGTACCGCGGCCTTTTCTCTTCGGCTTTTTGGTGGAGCCTTCCGGTGCTTTTAATTCATGCAGTCTCATCTATACAACACCTCCTTCTTACTCTTCTTCTACGCTTACAAGATGCTTTACTTTTTCCACTGCTCCGCGAGTCTGTGGGGTGTCGGGACGTTCAACCGTATGATGCATTTTTCTCAGTCCCAACGCTTCTACAACTTTTCTCTGCTGCGGGGAAGCGCCGATGACACTTTTCGTCAGGGTGATCTTTATCGTTTTATCCGCCATTTACGTTTCCTCCTTATCCAAGAATTTCTTCCTTAGTTTTTCCTCTGAGTCTCCCGATCTGATCGACAGTCTTGAGGTTTCTAAGTCCTTCTATCGTTGCTAAAGCCATGTTTCCCGCATTGTTTGAGCCGATGGACTTCGCTCTCACATCTTTTAATCCGGCAAGTTCCAGAACCATACGCACCGCGCTTCCCGCGATTACTCCGGTACCTGGCGCCGCCGGCATGATCAGCACCTGTCCGGCGCCGAATATTCCGAGGCTTCTATGGGGAACAGTGGTTCCGACCATAGGAACATATATCAATTTCTTCTTTGCATCTTCAATCGCTTTTCTCACCGCTTCAGGAATTTCCTGAGCTTTTCCAAGGCCAACGCCTACATAGCCTTCGCCGTTTCCGACTACTACCGTCACGCTGAATCTGAAGTTTCTGCCGCCTTTAACTACCTTGGCAACACGTCTGATGTTAACGATGGATTCTTTTAAGTCAAGCTTGGATGCATCAATCATATTCTGTCGCATTCCTTTTCTCCCTTCCTGTTAGAATTTCAGCCCGGCTTCACGCGCACCGTCAGCCAGTTCTTTTACTCTTCCGTGATATAAGAATCCGCCTCTGTCAAAGGCAACCGTTTCAATTCCCTTTGCCAGCGCTTTCTTTGCAACAGATTCTCCGACCAGCTTTGCAGCCGCCTTGTTTCCGCCATAGGCAGCCTGTGCCTTGATGTCCTTGTCAAGGGTGGATGCAGCGGCCAGCGTAGTTCCGTTAACATCGTCTATGATCTGAACAGAAATATTCTTGAGGCTTCTGAATACGCAGAGCCTCGGCTTTGCAGGGGTCCCGGAAAGGTTCGTTCTCACTCTTTCGTGTCTTGCCAGACGCCTGTCGTTTCTACTCTCTTTTGCCATTTATCTCACTCCTTTCTACTTCTTCTTAGCACCGGCCTTGCCTTCTTTTCTGCGCACTACTTCGCCAGCATAGCGGATACCCTTGCCCTTATAAGGTTCAGGCTGTCTCCACTTTCTCACGTTGGCCGCATAATTTCCGACAACTGCCTTGTTGATCCCTCTGACGATGATTTCAGTCGGGGTGGTCACCTCGGTCTGAATTCCCTCGGGATCTTCCATTTCAACAGGATGTGAGTATCCAAGGTTCATTACGAGCACGTTGCCCTTCTTTTCCGCCTTGTATCCGACGCCTACCAACTGGAGCTTCTTTTCAAAGCCTGAGGTAACTCCCATTACCATATTGTTGATCAGGGTTCTGGAAAGGCCGTGGGCCGATCTCGCTTCTTTGGCGTCGGAGTCCCGGCCTACCGTCAGTACTCCGTCGTTTATTTCTACTTTAACTAACTTGCTGATCTGCTCCTGCAGTTCGCCTTTGGGTCCTTTTACGGTAACCACGTTGCTGTCGCTTACCTTGACCTCTACGCCGGCAGGGAGAGCAACAGGTAATCTACCTATTCTTGACATTTTCGCATCCTCCTACCAAACATAACAAATTACTTCGCCGCCTACGCCAAGCTTTCTGGCTTCCTTGTCGCTGATAATTCCATTGGAAGTGGAGATTATCGCGATTCCAAGTCCTCCGAGCACCTTTGGCACCTCGTCGCTCTTCGCGTAAACTTTGAGTCCGGGCTTTGAAATCTTCTTGATTCCGCTGATTACTCTCTCTTTATCGGCACCATATTTCATCTGGATTCTGATGATGCCCTGTTTATTGTCGTCTATAACGTCAAACCCTTTAATGTAGCCTTCGGAAGCTAAGATGCCCGCAATGGATCTTTTCATCTTGGACGCAGGGATCTCAACTGTCGCATGTCCTACAGTATTGGCATTTCTGATTCTTGTTAGCATATCTGCTATAGGATCTGTCATGGTCATTTTTGAAGTACCTCCTTCCTATTACTTTCGTTTACCAGCTTGCTTTCTTAACGCCTGGAATTTCGCCTTTGTAAGCCAGTTCTCTGAAACAGATACGGCATATACCATACTTTTTCAAAACAGCATGGGGCCTTCCGCAAATCCTGCATCTTGTATATGCGCGCGTTGAAAACTTAGGTTTTCTCTGTTGTTTTACTTTGAGAGATGTCTTTGCCATTTGTTCCCTCCTACTTCTCGAACGGCATTCCCAGGAGTTCAAGGAGCGCCTGAGCTTCCTCGTCCGTCTTTGCCGTTGTGGTGAATATGATATTCATACCTTTGATCTTATCTACCTTGTCAAAGTTGATTTCAGGGAAGATAAGCTGCTCTTTGACGCCCATGGAGTAATTTCCCCTGCCGTCAAATGCGTTTCTGC
>DLFX01000333.1:0-4251 GCA_002482405.1 Firmicutes bacterium UBA7709
CTACCTCATCCCCACGGCCGAGGTCCCGGTGACCAACATCTACCGCGACACGACCCTGGCCGAAGGCCAACTGCCCATCGCCCACTGCGCCTACACGGCCTGCTTCCGTTCCGAGGCCGGGTCCTACGGCAAGGACACCAAGGGCATGATCCGCCAGCACCAGTTCGACAAGGTGGAACTGGTGCGCTTCGTCCACCCGGACACCTCCTACGACGAGCTGGAAAAGCTGCTGGGCCACGCCGAGAGCGTCCTGCAGAGGCTGGGCCTGCATTACCGGGTGGTCACGCTGTGCGCCGGAGATTTGGGCTTTTCATCCGCGAAAACTTACGATATAGAGGTTTGGTTGCCCGGTCAGGACAAGTATCGCGAGATCTCGTCCTGCTCCAACTTCGAGGACTTCCAGGCCCGCCGGGCCGGGATCCGCTTCAAGCCGGCAGCCTCGAAGAAGAGCAGACTGGTGCACACCCTGAATGGCTCGGGTCTGGCCGTAGGCCGGACAATGGTAGCGATTCTGGAGAATTACCAGCAGGCCGACGGATCGGTTATCATACCCGAAGCATTGAGGCCTTACATGGGTATCGATAAAATCACGAAATAGGACGGCTGACAGGCGCGCTATAAAGGAGGGATTCCATGCCTTTAAAACTGAATGTTGGCGACATTGTCGAGCTGAAAAAGCCTCATCCCTGCGGCGGCAGTCAATTTACCATCATGCGTGCGGGGATGGATTTTCGCATCAAATGCAATACCTGTGAAACCCAGATCTGGATCAACCGGCCGGACCTGGAGAAGCGGGTAAAAAAAATCATTGCAAAGGAATAATTATGGAGACGGAAAACAATATCCGGCAGGCGGATGAACGGCATCTGAAAGCTGTGGGCGAACAGCAGGAGCAGGTGAAAGAGCTCCTGAGAAGAGGGGCCGTGCGGCATTATTTTCTCGGGCCGGAAAACATCTGGACCCGGGAGGGCTTCGGCATTGTTGTCGGCGGTCTTCTCGCCCTTTTTTTCGGCGGCTTTATTTTCCCGAAGCTTTTTTTGTATTCCAACAACAGCGACGTATTGCAGAAGGTCTGTTGGGTCATAACCGCCGTCGGTTTTATTTTGCTGGTAAAGGGCCTTTATGAAATGCTGAAAGAATCCCGGACGAAAAGCGAGCCTGTTTCCGATGCGGTTTACGATGAGATTTTGGCTTATGATCTGGAAGGCCTGAAAGCCACAAGCGGGCAAGCCCTCCGGGAAAATATCCCCTGCCTGAAGGCGGAGGGAAGCCTTGACGGGATGGAAATGCTGCTGGTGAAGGGTCCCAGGGATTACACCGCCAACGTAAACCTGCCGCTGCTATGGCGACTTGGAGAAGACGGGAAGCTGAGATATTCCAATTTTTCGGCGATGACCCTCTATTTCGGAGAAGAGGCGCTGTATATCTACACCTGCATTTTCAATATGAGAAACGGGACCGCGAAATTTCCCCATACCTATGAATGCCCCTATGAGCAGATCCGCTTTGCAGGGTTTGAGGACAAGACCATTGACACAGTGAATCAGAAAAATAAATCCGTGAAGCAAAACCTGAAGATGTTTGTCCTTGACACGGGGGACGGCGAAGATGACAAGCTTTCCATGCCCGTGGCGGATTATGACATTATGAAAAAATACGGCGGCGTAATCGACATCAGCGGCGCGGAAGAGGCTGTCAGAATCATATCCGAAAAAACAGGCGGAGTTGAAAAATGAAATTTGAGGGATAAAAACTGATTGCGCCCTTTTTTAGCGGGTATACTGTATCTACACATACATATACATAAACCAACAGCTAATTGAGGAGGTATACAATTATGTCGGAAAAAGAAATCAAAAAAAACCCATGCGGGGATGATAAGGAAATCGATGAATATTTGAATGGAACGATCTGCGAGGTAGCAATTCCTGAGGAAGACCTGAACGACCTCAAGGCTCCGTCGGACGACGAGTTTGAAGTTGATGAAAAGGCCGAACCGGCAGAAATCGAAGATGAATACATGAAAAAGTCATGATGGTAAAAAAAATCCGTTGACAAAAGAAATGTAATTTTATATACTAACAACAATCAATTAAATGCAACGACGGAGTTTTTATTTTTTCGAAAGAGCGTCGCAGAGAGTCGGTGGGTGCTGAAAACCGATACGCGGTAAAAAATAATCTCGCTCCCGAGCAGGCTCCCCAACGCTGCGCGTCTGACCTGATCTGCAACGCAGATCCCGGCAGGTTCGTGAAAGCTATTAAGGTGTCCCGGCAGGCCCCGTTATCAAGGCCGAGGATTTGTTTGAATCCGGTGAGATGACTGTTTTATAGCAGTAATCAGGGTGGTACCGCGGTAAAAGTATTATCGTCCCTGGAGCTTTAGCAAAAGCTTCAGGGATTTTTTTATGTGCGTTTCCTGGAGCAAACCGATCCATGAAATAGGAGGAAAACACAATGACCAAAATGATCAGGATTTTCGACACGACACTGAGAGACGGAGAGCAGTCCCCCGGCTGCAGCATGAACCTCAAGGAAAAGATTGAGATGGCGAAGCAATTGGAAAAAATGAAGGTGGATATTATCGAGGCGGGCTTTGCCATGTCTTCTCCGGGAGATTTTATCTCGGTGAAGACCATCGCCGAAACCATTAAGGATTGCACCGTTGCAAGCCTTGCAAGGACCACGGCCGGCGATATCGACAGGGCGTGGGAAGCGCTGAAGGGCGCGGTGTCGCCGAGGATCCACACCTTTATCGCCACGTCGCCCATCCATATGGAATATAAGCTGCTGATGAAGCCGGATGAAGTTTACGAACGTTCCGTCGCCATGGTGGCACATGCGAAGAAATACTGCGGCGACGTCGAATGGTCCGCGGAGGACGCTACCAGAAGCGACCCGACCTTTCTCGCCAAGATCATCGAAGGAGTCGTCAAGGCTGGAGCCACCACAGTCAATCTTCCCGACACCGTGGGATATACCACGCCGGATGAATATTATGAATTTCTCATGAAGATACAGGAGCTTGCGCCGTCCTTGGGCAACATCTGTCTCTCGACCCACTGCCACAACGACCTGGGGCTGGGCGTGGCCAATTCGCTGGCAGCGGTCAAGGCCGGAGCGAGCCAGATCGAGTGCACCGTCAACGGCATCGGAGAAAGAGCGGGAAACTCGGCTCTGGAAGAGATCGTCATGGCCCTTCACACCAGAAAGGACAGCCTGAACGCGGAGACCAGGATCGTCACGACGGAGATCACGCGCACATCCAATCTGCTGTCCCGGATCACCGGCGTCAAGGTCCAGCCCAACAAAGCCATCGTCGGAGAAAACGCTTTTGCTCATGAGGCAGGCATCCACCAGCACGGCGTCATGAAAAACAGGGAGACCTATGAGATCATGACTCCGGAATCCGTCGGCCTGACCCAGAACAATCTGGTCCTTGGAAAGCATTCCGGAAAGCACGCATTCCGCGATAAGGTAAAACAGTTGGGTTACGACATGCCCGAGGCTGAGATCGACAGGATGTTTGCCAGGTTCAAGGAGCTGGCCGACAAGAAAAAGTCGGTGTACGACAGGGATATCGAAGCGCTGATCTCCAAGGAATCCGTTCAGGTTCCGGATACCTATACTCTCCGCAGCTTTGTGATCAACAGCGGAAATACCATCACCTCTACGGCGGTGATCAATATGGAGAGAGACGGAAAGGCCATCGAAAAGGTTTCAAGGGGAGAAGGTCCTATCGACGCTTCCTTCAAAGCAATTGAAAAGATCGTCGGCATCGACTTTAAACTGGAGGATTACCAGATTCAGTCCGTGACGGAAGGAGTTGACGCCCAGGGGGACGCTTTGGTGAAGATCAGCGACGCCAGCGGAAACGTCTTCTCCGGCAGAGGCCTGTCCACGGATATTATCGAGGCCAGCATCCACGCCTATATCAACGCGGTAAACAAGATGATCTACGAAATCAGCCATTAATTATAGAACATGAAGCGGCTATTTACACCGGAACAGGAGGAAACAGGACTATGGGAATGACAATGACACAGAAAATACTGGCGGCCCACGCGAGCCTCGCGGAAGTCAAGGCGGGCCAGTTTATCGAGGCGGATCTTGATATCGTTCTGGCGAATGACATCACCGGACCCGTTGCAATAAAAGAATTTCAGAAGATGGGGGCGGAATAGGTTTTCGACGTTAACAAGGTCGTGCTGGTTCCCGACCATTTCACCCCCAACAAGGATATCAAGGCGGC
>DLFX01000333.1:4328-6558 GCA_002482405.1 Firmicutes bacterium UBA7709
GAACATGCTTTGCTCCCGGAAAAGGGGATCGTTGTGGCCGGAGACGCGGTCATCGGCGCGGATTCCCACACATGCACCTACGGTGCGCTGGGGGCTTTCGCCACCGGGATCGGCTCCACCGATATGGCCGCCGGAATGGCCCGGGGAAAGGCATGGTTTAAAGTGCCCTCCGCCATCAGGTTCGAACTTGTGGGAAAGCCGTCAAAATGGGTCAGCGGAAAGGACGTGATCCTTCACATCATCGGAATGATCGGAGTCGACGGCGCTCTCTATAAATCCATGGAATTCATGGGCCCGGGCCTGAAAAACCTCTCCATGGACGACAGGCTCGCCATGGCGAACATGGCCATAGAGGCAGGGGCGAAAAACGGCATCTTCATGGTGGACGAAAGGACCGGGGAATACATGAAGGAGCACGAAAACCGGAACAAAGCATTTAAGAAACAGATCAAAATATATGAGCCGGACGAGGATGCGGTCTACGATGAAACCTATGTCATCGACCTGTCGGAAATCAGGCCCACGGTGGCTTTCCCTCACCTGCCGGAGAACACCAGGACCATCGACGAAGCGGGAGACGTCAAAATCGACCAGGTGGTCATCGGCTCNNTCCTGCACCAACGGCAGAATGGAGGATATGAAGGTCACGGCTGAGATCCTCAAGGACAGGAAAGTGGCGAAGAACCTGAGATGCATCATCTTTCCGGGTACCCAGGACATCTACCTTCAATGTATCAGAGAAGGCTACGCCGAGATTTTCGTCAAGGCCGGAGCGGTATTTTCAACCCCTACCTGCGGGCCCTGCCTGGGCGGGCATATGGGGATCCTTGCGGCAGGCGAGCGGGCGGTGGCGACTACCAACCGAAATTTCGTCGGCAGGATGGGCCACGTGGATTCGGAAATTTACCTTGCAAGCCCGGCTGTAGCCGCGGCCTCGGCAGTGGCGGGAAAGATATTTAATCCGGAAAATTTGTAAACGGCACTTTTTAAAAGCGCTTAAGCTGTAAATAAGGAAGGGAAACGAAAATGGGTAAAGCTTTTAAATACGGAGAAAATGTGGATACGGACGTCATCATTCCCGCGAGGCATTTGAATACATCGGACCCGGCGGAGCTTGCAAAGCACTGCATGGAGGATATTGACAAGGATTTCGTAAATCAGGTAAAGGAAGGCGATATCATCGTAGCCGGAAAGAACTTCGGCTGCGGCTCTTCCAGGGAGCATGCGCCTATCGCCATCAAAGCCGCCGGGGTGAGCTGCGTCATCGCTCCCACCTTCGCGCGGATCTTTTACCGCAACTCCTTCAACACCGGACTGCCGATCCTGGAATGCGAAGAGGCCGCCAGGAAGATCCAGGCGGGAGACGAGATAGAGGTGGACTTTAAAACGGGAGAGATCAGGAATATTACAAGGGGCGAAACCTATCAGGCGGAGCCTTTCCCGGAGTTCATCAGCAGGATCATCGAGTGCGGCGGACTGGTGAATTACGTAAAGANNTAAAGAAGGAGAACGCAAAATGAACTATAAAATAGCATTGGTCCCGGGGGACGGCATCGGCCCCGACGTGACGGCGGAAGCGGTCAAGGTGCTGAATAAAGTCGGGGAGAAATACGGCCATCAGTTTCAATTCAATACCGTTCTCGCCGGAGGAGCCGCCATCGACGCGGTGGGGGAATGCCTGCCCCAGGCTACCATTGATGGGTGNNACAGCGACGCGGTGCTTTTGGGCGCTGTGGGCGGCTGGAAATGGGATACCCTTCCGGGAGATCAGAGGCCGGAGCGGGCCCTTCTCGGTCTGCGAAAAGAGTTGGGCCTCTTTGCGAACATCCGGCCTGCGCTGCTCTTTGAAGAGCTGGCGGAAGCCTGTCCTTTAAAGCCTGAGATCATCGAGGGCGGGCTGGATATCGTCGTCGTGAGAGAGCTCACCGGCGGGATCTATTTCGGCGAAAAAGGCTTCAAGGATACAGAGATGGGCAAGGCGGCCTATGACGTGGAAATGTATTCCGAGGAGGAGGTCAGGAGGATTGCGGTGGTGGCTTTCGATATGGCCATGAAGCGGAACAAAAAGCTGACCAGCGTTGACAAAGCAAACGTCCTTGAAAGCTCCCGGCTCTGGAGAAGGGTTGTGACGGAGGTTGCAAAGGATTATCCAGAAGTGGAGCTCGGCCACATGTACATCGATAACGCGGCGATGCAGCTCGTTCGGAATCCCAAGCAGTTCGACGTCATC
>DLFX01000333.1:6609-6857 GCA_002482405.1 Firmicutes bacterium UBA7709
CCCTCCGCAAGCCTTGCAAAGGGGAATTTCGGCATGTACGAGCCGATTCACGGCTCCGCGCCGGATATCGCCGGGCAGGACAAGGCGAATCCCATGGCGACTATTTTATCCGTGGCGATGATGCTGCGCTATACCTTCGGACTTTCCAAAGAAGCCGACGCTGTGGAAGCCGCGGTCAAGTCCGTTCTGGCGGCGGGTCACAGGACCGCCGACATCGCGGGCCCGGGGCAGACGCCGATTGGAACGAA
>DLFX01000244.1:0-5174 GCA_002482405.1 Firmicutes bacterium UBA7709
CCGACATCAGCGGCTATTCCATACAAAGCATGGAGCCGCTGGAAGACGGCGACGCCTCCTGGAGCGTGATCTACCCCGATGCTGCCGTATTTCAAATAGACTATACCCTGAGCATCGCCTATCCTGATAAGTACAATTTTGCTGGCGGCGATTTTGAAGTCGGAGAGGGCAACCGGACGAAAATATTCAGGGATGAGCTGGCTGTATTTTCTCTGAATGAGGAGGGCAGGGCCGTATTCCTCGGCTTTATCTCCGCTTCCTACGCGGAGGGGCTGGGGCAGCCCACGGCCATCATTTCTCTGATCAACCATGGAGAGATGAAAGAGCGGTCCGCCTCGCTGATCGAGGCGAAAACTCCGTATGTCGGCGACAACTCTAAGGTAGGGAAGCTGATCGGGCTGATGCCTCTGTCAAAATACTTTTCAGGCATGGAGCTTCAGACAAGCAAGGAACCCTTTGGAATCACGGTGAACTATGACCTCTCTGAGGCGGGCGGCAAGGTTTTCGAAAGCGGAGGGGAGCGTGCGCCGACGGACAGCCGGGGCTGGGACGTCAACCCTTATATCAAAGTCCAGCTCTCTCAGAATGCCGCCATGCTCCTGTCGCTGGTGGACAACGCGGGAACGGTGTCGATACGGGTAAAGGGAGTCACGGAAGCAGGGACGCCTTATTCCTATACGTATGTTTCTTTGGACCGGGAAGCTTTGAACAAGCAATTTGTGCAGGATGCCAGATGGTCTGCGGGAAGCGTCGAATCATACTGTGATTTTTTGCAGGCACTGGAAGCATCTCGGATTTTTCCCGAGGAAAAGGATAATGTATTTCGGATCAATTAGAAGAGGAGGCCGGGCATGAAAAGAAAAAATATTAACGCTTCGGACGTAAAAGGAAATAATATCAATATCAGCGATTCGGAATGGAAAGTGATGAAGGCCCTGTGGGAAAAGCCGGGCCTGACGCTGCGCGGGATCGCGGCGGAGCTCGCGGGTACCGGCTGGAGCTATACCACGGTTCGGACCATGGTTTCAAGGCTGGTGGAAAAAGGCGCCGTCAGCGCCGATAAGACCGATCCCAACAGCTTTCTATACTCTCCCGCGGTGTTGGAAAGCGAGTGCAAGGCAAAGGAAATGGACAGCTTTCTGACGAGGGTGTTCGACGGGTCCGTCTCCATGCTGATCTCCACCCTGACCAGGGACCGGGGCCTGACGGAGGAAGAGCAGAAAGAGCTTATGAGCATCATTGAAAAAATCGAGTCATAACCGGTCCTGAAGGAGCGGCTGCGCCGCTTCCGGGCATATAAAGAGGAGCTGGGCCCAGATGATCTTTCGATCCCTTGAGCGGCAGCTCCTGAACCCTCTATTTTTTAAGCATCTTCCGCAGCATCTGACGGAGGAAAGAACTGTCCTTGGCAGGTTCTTTGGAAACCGGCTTGCTTTCCACCAATGGAATTTCTCTCGGAGCCTCCCCATGAGGTTTTCGGGGCGTCTCTGGTCGCGGTTTTTGGGGCGTTTCCGAACGGCGTCCGCTTTCAGCCGCTGCCCTTGACCGGCGTTCATCATCCGTCTTTGGGTGAGACTCCCGCGGGCCCCTTGGCCTGCGCTCATCGGTTGTCTTTGGGCGGGGCCTACTCGAATCCCTTGAACGGGTCTCCCCCCCTGGTCGGGACTCGCTGGCGGAGGAAACTCGGGGTTCTGCAGAAGCTTCTATTGAAGCCTCTCCCGCCGCCTGTCCGTAGCCTCCGCGTCCGCGGGATCTGCTCCTCTTTCGCTTGGAGGGAGATTTGGACTGGGATTCCTGACTATCCTTTGGAGCCGTCCTGGGGGCCAAAACGCTGTCTTTAAACTTCTCTCTGATCCACAGCTCCGCATCGGATTTGATGGCGTTGATTTCCGCGTCCGCAGGCAGCTCCGCCTCCTCGATCAAGGCGCCGGTATGCTCTTCTATCTCATAGAGGCTCATGATATCATCCCCCGTTGCAAAGGTGATGGCGCGGCCTCCCTTCCCCGCTCTGCCGGTACGCCCGATCCGGTGGACGTAGTTGTCCTTTTCCAGAGGAACGTCGTAGTTGATGACCAGAGCCAGATCGTCGATATGGATTCCCCGGGCCGCCACGTCGGTGGCGACGAGGATGTGAATCTTGCCGTCCTTGAACTGCTGCATGATGGTAAGGCGCTTTCCCTGAGGAATATCCCCGTGGATCGCCTGAGACGCGTATCCCTTTGATTCCAGAAATTTTTGGACCTGATCGACGGCGTAACGGGTGTTGCAGAAGATCAGGCAGCTTTCCGGCCGCTCCAGCATGAGCATTCGGTGGAGCTGGGTGCGCTTTTCATTTCTGTTCACCCGGTAATATGTCTGATGGATCGTGTCGACGGTCTTTGTCTGGGATTCGATGGCGATCCGGATGGGGTTCTTCATATATCCCCGGCATATGCTCTGGATTTCCGGCGGCATGGTAGCGGAAAACAGAAGGGTAATTCTGTTCTTCGGGAGGGTTTTGATGATTTTAAACACCTGATCGATAAAACCCATGTCCAGCATTCGGTCCGCTTCGTCCAGGATCAGCCAGCGGATCTGCTTCACTTTTAGATTGCCTTGGCGGATGTGGTCAAAGACGCGACCGGGAGTTCCGACGACGATGGAAGCCCCTTTTTTCAGGGCCTGGATTTCGATGTTCATGCTGTGCTGTCCATAAACCGCCGTGGTCTTGTGAGGCAGGTAAGCGGCCATCTGCTTCAGATCGTTATCGATCTGGACCGCCAACTCCCGCGTCGGGGTCAGAATCAGAGCTTCAGGCTGCAGGACGTCGGGCTGTGTCAGCTGCAGCAATGGAATCCCAAAAACAGCGGTCTTGCCGCTGCCCGTCTTTGACATTACGATCAGATCTTCCAGGTTGAATATGTGGGGGATTACCCTGCTCTGAACTTCGGTAGGGGTTTGAAAGCCCATGTCCTCGATTGCTTTCAAAATTGGTTGCGAAATGCCTAAATCGTTAAAGTTGTTACTNNTCATTCACTACTTCCTTGTATCAATTCGCCATCATTTGTTTTCCAACGTAAAACAGGGCGAGTCAATATATTTTTGCCTTTTCTATATTTAATATATATTAATTATAACATTTAAAGCAATATTTTTCAAAAAGTTCAGAGCAAAAGTTTAAATCGTTTGGCGAACCTTCCGCCATGATGTATAATGATAGACGAATTATTCCATACGAGGAGGACCGCCATGTCAGGTAAATTTGAGGACGCGCTGGTCAACTGGGGGATATCCCCTGCAACTGCAAAAATGATGTCTGAAGTCGCAATCATGCTCATCATCATCCTGATCGGGTATATTGTCATTCGCATTTCCTGCAGCGTTATTCGCGAGGTTCTGGTCAGAAGCTCGCTGGATGAGGCGCTGCACGCGTTTATTATAAACTGCATCAAAATTATTCTATGGATCATGGTCATCATTACCGCCCTGAGCTCTGTGGGCATTCCGGTTTCAGCGTTTCTGACGGCGCTGGGCGCCGCCGGAGTCGCCGTGGCCCTGGCGTTGAAAGACAGTCTCGGCAATTTTGCGGGGGGTATTTTGATCATCATTTCAAAGCCCTTTAAAAAAGGCGACTATATTGAAGATTACCAGACCGCCGGACAGGTGGAAAAGATCGACCTGCTCTATACCACGCTGATCACTTTTGACAACAAGGTGATCACGATTCCCAACGGGAAGCTCTCGAATTCGACCATCGTTAACTATACCCGGTCGGAGAGCCGGCGGGTCGACTGTGTTTTTTCCGTCACATATGGGGACGATATCGCGAAGGTCAAGGAACTCCTTCAGGCGGTAGCGGAATCCAATCCCGCGATTTTCACTGAACCGGCGCCTCTCATCGGCATTGCCCAACAGGGAGAGGGAAGGATCGACGTGGATTTGAAGGTCTGGTGCAGCACCGGGGACTATCAGGACGTAAAGTACTATCTGCAGGAGCAGGTGAAGCTCGCGTTTGATGAGGCGGACGTCAGAATGGCCTATCCTCAGATGGAAGTGCAGCTGAAGAAGCGGAAAAGTTAAAAAGTGATCGCCATTATGAAAAAGGGGGGGGCTGCGCCCTCCCTTTTTAGAGTTATTTTCTATTTTTTAGAGTTCTTTTTTCTATTAAAGCTTCATCGCGATGTCGTATGCGCTCCAGACGGCGCCCATCAGGTTTTCAGGCTGAATGGCATCTCCGATCAAATGGACATGATCGTCCTTGATCTGGTCATATAAACTCTGGTCGCTGACGTAGCCTACGGAAACAACGACATGGTCTGCCGGTATTTTATGGCTTCTGGCGGAAGTCCCCGGCAGCCCCACGCTGGCAGCACGGCCCGCAGAATTCGGATAGTTTTTAACCTGCTCTTCAGCATAAATAAAACCATCTTCAAATTTCTTGATGTGGGTGTTCTTTAAAATTGCCACGTCATAATATTCCATCAAATCCAGCAGCATATTGTAGTTAGATGCGTTTAAACCCTTTACATTCATGACCACGTCGGTCATTTCAATAATTGTAACCTTGCATCCGTTTTTACTCAGGGCGTAAGCGATTTCAAAGCCTGTTAATCCGCCGCCGACAATCACCGCATTTTTGTTTTCAATGGTCTGATTTCTCAGCGTGTCGATTGCGTAGGTGACGTTTGATTCATCAAATCCGGGCGTATTCAGCTTCCTTTCGATCGCGCCGGTCGCTACAAATATTTCGTCGTATCCGGATTTGTCCTCCTCGGTAAATTCCCTGTTGAACAGAACGTTTACCCTCAGATCTTCGATCTGCTTTTTATACCAGGCCAGCAGACGCTTGTCGTCCTCCTTGAAATCAAAGGATGCGGCAGCAATGAAGGCGCCTCCCAACTCGTTGGTCTTTTCAAATAAATCAACCGCATGGCCGCGGATTGCGGATACTCNNCTTGCCGCTTCCAAACCGGCGATACCGCCGCCGACAACAGCGATTTTCTTCTTCTTTTCCGCAGGGGTCAATTCATATGTCTTCTCTCGCCCGCAGGCCGGGTTCAATGCGCAGGAAATATCTTTAAACGGCGGGGTGAAGATACGGCTCAGACATCCCATATGACATCCGATGCAAGGGCGGATATCCTCTTCCTGTTCGTTCATGAATTTATTGGCGATGTAAGGATCTGCAAGGAACG
>DLFX01000244.1:5181-5771 GCA_002482405.1 Firmicutes bacterium UBA7709
AATTGCTTCTTCCGCCAGCACCGGATCATCGAATTTTCCGGCACAGATAACGGGGATATTCACGGCGTCCTTTATCTTGGCGACGTCTTCCAGGTTGCATGCTTTGGGCATATATACCGGCGGATGGGGCCAATACCATGAGTCATACGTTCCATTGTCGCAGTTCAGCATATCGTATCCCGCTTCTTCCAGCATTTTGGCGGCAACGACGCTTTCGTCCAGATCGCGTCCGAATTCCCTGAACGCTTCGCCGGGAAGAGCGCCCCTGTTAAACGCCTTGATATAACTGCGCACACTGTAGCGCAGCGATACGGGAAATTCCTTGCCGCACTTTGCTTTAATCGCCTGTACGATCTCAATGGGAAAGCGCAGGCGGTTCTCAAGGCTTCCGCCGTACTCATCCGTTCTGTGATTCATGGAAGCGATTGTGAACTGGTCGATCAGATATCCTTCGTGAACCGCGTGAATCTCTATTCCATCCGCGCCTGCCGCTTTTGCAATCGCCGCACCTTCGGCGAAGGCATCGATATATTGATGGATCTCTTCCACCGTCATCTCGCGGGATTTCCTCGTGGGGTCCCAAACGGTGG
>DLFX01000330.1:0-2005 GCA_002482405.1 Firmicutes bacterium UBA7709
TCCCCTGAATCAGCGTGCCCATATAGGTCTCATCATTCAGAATGCGGAAGATGGCGGTGGCAGACCATTTCGCGTCCGGTTTATCGGCAAAACCGCCCTTGGGGTGGGGTAAGCCACGGTCGCGCTTGTACTCCATTGGGGAAAGCACGCCCCGGCTGTTGAGCGTCTCGGCGATCTTGAGCGCGCTCATTCCGTCAATCTTCATGCGAAAGATGTCCCGCACGATGGATGCGGGGTATTCATCGATGGCAAGCTGGTTTTTGAGTTCCTCACAGCGGCGATAGCCGTAGATGGGGCATGCGCCCACATAGTCTCCGTTATCCCGCTTGACATTCAGTGCTGAGCGAGTCTTGACCGAGATGTCGCGGCTGTACGCGTCGTTGATGATGGATTTTACACCCACCACCAAATCGTCTGCGTCATCCCGAAGCGTATCAATGTTGTCGTTGAGGGCGATAAAGCGAACGTTGTATGCTGGAAAGATGCGGCGCAGGTAGCGCCCGGTTTCGATATATTCCCGCCCGAGCCTTGAAAGGTCTTTCACAATCACGCAGTTGATTTCCCCGGCTTCGATCTCCGCCATCATTTCCTTGAACGCTTTGCGGTCAAAGATAATGCCGGAAACGCCGTCGTCCACCTTTTCGGCTACTACCTCGATGTCCGGCTGGGTGGCGATGAAGCTGTCTAAGAGCTTTCGCTGGTTCTCCACGCTGTTGGATTCGCCGTCTTTGTCGTCGGCATAGGATAGGCGAATATATTTTGCCGCCCGGTATTTTGTTTCTGACACAACAAATCACTCCTTTTTTCACGGGTTTCGCCGCGAATCAGAAGTGATCAGGAATGGGTCTGCCCCGGTGGATCATTCCCACTGGAGCCTCCAATATGCTCTTTTCCCAGTCCCATGTTAACTCTCTTCGGCGGCGATTACAAGTCATTCTTTCGGGTTTCAGGTGGTTTAGGCGATAATTCTTTGCAGGCATTCTTCCAGCGTGGGACCGTCCTCGGCGAATCGGGCGGTGACCACAAACTTCCCACATCGAAAATGATATGGGTCTTTGATCTGCCGTACAAACTCATTAATGCGTTCCTGCTTGGGCAAATCCTTATCTACGCACACATCGCGGATATCAACCAAATCCTGTGGATTCAGGCTGTTATTCATAAGAAAACTCCTCCCCAATTATTTGAAGTAGGTGAGCGGCTTGCGATCCGCCATAAACTGCCGAACGGCCTCAACACTGGAAGTGACACGGCAGGGCGGTAGAGCGACCAGCATGCGGTCGTGATAGGCGGCACCTTCCCGTGCGCGGGAGTCCAGAATGGCGCAAACACCGGTGTCGGTCTCGGTGCGGATCAGCCGACCAAAGCCCTGTTTTAGCTTGATGAGCATTTCCGGTANNCCCGTGCTTTATACACATCCATATTACTGTAGAGTGTTTGCTCGTAATCGGATATGGGGTCGGGTGCGGCAAAGGGCAACTTGACGATGATGAGCAGCGAGAGTGCGTCTCCAGGAATGTCGATGCCCTCCCAAAAGGAACCGGAAGCGAACAGTAGACCGTTGCCGTTTGCTTTGAATTTCTCCAGTGCGGTGGTATCCCTGCGGCCCATCTGGAACATGGGATATGAAAGGTTTCGCTCTTTGAGCATGGCGAAGACCTGCCCCATGGCATTGTAAGAGGTGAATAGCACGGCGGCGTGCCCGTGGGATGCATGCACCAATCTCTCAATCTCATCTGCGACCGCCGCAAGATAGCGCTTATCCTGCTGGTCAGGAAACGGCACGGAGTTGCTGATATACAGCAACGCATTGTTTTTATGATCAAAAGGTGAAGGCATGCTCGTATCGGAAAGAAGCCGCTCCGCCATATGGCTTATCCCCAGCGTTTCCTTTGTTCGGGTGAAGTCCCCAGATGCAGACAGCGTGCCGGATGTGAGAATGACAGGGATGCCCTGGCCCCATAAATCACGGTGCAAACGAGCATCTAAATCCTTGGGGATGGCG
>DLFX01000330.1:2019-2714 GCA_002482405.1 Firmicutes bacterium UBA7709
GAGATTGCCCTGCGCCCGAAGTGCGGATACACGCTCTGCCGCCATGCCAAGCCGCCACAGGGTTTTGTTCTTGCGATCCTTGTGGCTGGGCTGAACATAACTGTCGGCGCAGGCCTCTATGATATCTGCAGCAATGCCAGCGATGCTTTTGAGGCGCCGAGTGGTTTCGTTGTCAAAGATAGCGGGGAATCGCTCCGCATCAGCTTTCTCATCCACTGCTGAGATATTGGCGTTCAGTTGCTGAAATAGCTTTGCGCTCTGCTCCTCTAGTTTCTTGGCAAGCCTGTGGACATTGACGCCGCCGAAGGACTTTTCGCTGGTAAAAGCGTGGACTTCCTGCGCCAATGCCGGAAGTTCTGTGTCGGTTAGCTCCAGACCGTACATAGAGCGGGCGGCGGCGAGGAATTTATGTGCTTCGTCAATAATCACCATCTGGTAATGCGGCAGAAGCGGCTTCCGATCGTTTGCTCGATGGAGCGTGTCGGCGATATAATAGTTGTGATTGGTGATCTGAAAATCTACCGTAGGGTCGTTGATTTCCTTAAGATGCTCAAAATATCTGCATCTCCGTGCATGGGAGCAAGAATCGGCACACTTGCCCCCGGAAACGCAGACACCGCGCTTCATGTGCGGAGTTAGGGTGTCAGCCCCAGCCAAATCAAAGGGCGCACACGACCCGACGTAGGGCGCAAGAA
>DLFX01000020.1:0-1770 GCA_002482405.1 Firmicutes bacterium UBA7709
AAAAATATAATAATCGTAACGACCTTGATGCCTGCGAACCAGAACTCGCTTTCCCCGTAGGATCTTGCGGAGTAATAGTTCAGGCCGAACAGCAGCGCTAAAAAGAGCGTGCATACCAGGAATTCGGAAGCGTTCGGAAACCAGAATTTGATGACGATGACTCCCGCCACAAGTTCGCAGGCCACTGTAATAGCCCAATTATACCAGTAATTCCATCCCAGCGCAAAACCGAGGGCGGAATCCACGTATCTCGTCGCATAGGTTTCAAAGGAGCCTGCGACGGGCAGATGCGTTGCCATTTCGCCTAAGCTGGTCATCAAAAAATAAACCATAATACCTATGATACCGTAAGCGACCAGCGCGCCGCCCGGTCCGGCGGTGCTCAAAGAGCTTCCGGTCGCGACGAACAGACCGGTGCCGATGGCTCCGGNNTGCATTTGCATTTCATTGCTTTCTGTTGTAGCTTTCATGTTTTTCCTCCTAAGTGTATTTTTTGTTTCTATAGAATAGATAAATAGCAATACCTGTACCAAAATATTTCAAAATTCGATATTTTTGCTGAACCCCCTGATTTTAAGGGCTGAAAGGGGGAGAGGATATTCTTTCAGGACAAGGGTGGGGTTCGGAAAGGCGAACCCGTTCGGAACTCTGAACGAAAATAGCCTTTCAAGCTTGGCCGGGTATTGTCCTTCCTTTCTTTTCAGGGTATAATAATGCCAGCATGAAACCTCAAAGCGCGGCTGAAGCCGGAAGGGAGACGAGATGCGGGACAAACTGAACGAAATTCCCATCGAGGAATACATCTCCGAGGGAGTCATCCTCATTGACAGGAACGGTACAATTATTAAATACAATTCAAAGGCGAAGGAAATCCTCGGCCTCTCCGCTTACTACGAAACCTCCCACAAGGCCGGCAGACTGGAAGAGGGGGATCTATTGNNGCGGACTCAATCCCGAAATTTTAAAGGAATACGGAGTAAAGTGCGAGAGAGATATTCGAGGCTGCGGTCTCCTCTACATCGGCCGAAAAAATTCCCCCCGCTCGGCTCACTATAAAATAATTGAGGACAGCGGCAGCGGGGTACACGAGCTTTCCTGTGAAATCGACGGACAGAAATTATCCTGCGCCATCGATTATTATAACAAAAAAACCGTCATCAGCGTGAACGGCGGCGAGTTCGTACTCGACTATTTTCTCAATATCGCCAACGCCGTCATTCTCAGAAACCGTGAATTGGTCTTCTATCAGATGAAGGGCTATACCGCGAGAAGGGAAGCTCTTTCCGACATCATGCGCTGCGCCTCCTTTAAGCTGAAGGAGGGTCTTTTCAATATGGACGTGGAGGGAACGAACATCTACAGCTTTCACGCGGAAAACGCGCTCACCATCGACCTGGTCAACTGCGCCTGCGGAAAAAGCGACGGCTATCTGGAGAATAAGCTGAGCGATATGAACGGATTTACCGTAATGTCCTCCATTCATCCCATCGATGTGGACGGTGAAAGATGCGGGGCGCTGCTGACGATGACGGATGTTTCCAAGCTGGAAAAGTCTCAGTCGGAGTTGAGCGCTGCCCTCAACGAGCTGGAAAAGCTGAAAGGCGAGTATCATCAGGAGGATCTATTCCCGGAAATAATCGGCGTCAGCGTGGCGATGAAAGAGGTCAAACGACTTGCGATCAAGGCGGCCCGAAGCGAGAGCAGCGTGCTGATTCTGGGGGAAAGCGGAACGGGGAAATCCTATATCGCGAAAAAAATCCATGAAAGGAT
>DLFX01000020.1:1883-21092 GCA_002482405.1 Firmicutes bacterium UBA7709
ATGAAATCGGCGACATGCCGCTGGAAATGCAGGCCAAGCTTTTGCTCTTCATTCAGAAGAGGTCCTTTTACCGTGTTGGAAGCGATGTTGAAACCAAGGTAAACGTAAGGATCATCACCGCGACAAATAAAAACATTGAAGAGGAGATCCTCAACCGTCGGTTTCGCGAGGACCTGTTTTACAGGCTGAACATTCTGCCGATCGACATCGCCGCCATAAGAAACCGGCGGGAGGATATCGGCCCGATGATCGAGTACATTATGGAAAAGAATAACAAGGAGTCCGGCGGGCACAAAATCCTCTCCGCAAAGGCGCATAAACTGCTGCTCTCCTATGACTATCCGGGAAACGTCCGGGAGATGGAGAATATGATCGAACGGGCTTTCGTGCTCTGCGAAAAGGAGATCATCTATCCGGAGCATCTGCTGCTGAAGGGCAGGAAAGGGGACGGCGGCCACAGCCTGAGCGCGTCGACTCTGGATCAGATGATGGCTTCCCACGAAAAGGAAATCATCATGGAAGCCCTGAGGATAAACGGAAATAATCATGTAAAGACCTTTCAATATCTGGGTATCGGCAAAACCGCCTTCTACAGCAAACTGAAAAAATATGATATTAAGTAGGAGATTTAAGCCTGCTATTCGGCTTTAGAATAAGCTCCGGCGGAACAGCCCGAAAAGTAAATGATCCGGATTAATTATAACAGTGCGACAATTCTAAACCCCTTGATATGATATTGAGGGGTTTAAAAATGTGAAAGATGATGTAACGAATTGCGGACTTAGCGGATATATAAGGCGAGGGAGGTGAAGAGGCGGAATGAACATGGACGACGCATACCGGAATTATGCTGAATTTGTGTATAAATATTTGCTTAGCCTGTGCAACGACAGGAACATCGCGGAAGAGCTGACGCAAGAAACGTTTTACCAGGCGGTAAAATCATCCGCCCGCTTTGACGGTTCCTGCAAGGTTTCCACCTGGCTCTGCCAGATTGCAAAGCATCTTTGGTATCGGGAAATCGAGAAAAGCAAGCGGCATAGAACGTCCGCCCTGGATGAAGAGCTTGCCTCCCTTGCCTCCGATGAATTATCTGTGGAAGAGAAACATCTTCTCAACACAGAGAAGATGCAGGTGTTCAAGGCGGTGCACGTTCTTGAACCCATTGCAAAAGAAGTGGTTCTTTTGAGAATAACGGGGGCTTTCTCATTCAGGGAGATCGGGGAGCTGTTTCAAAAAAATGAGAACTGGGCGCGGGTGACCTTTTATCGGGCCAAGCAGAAGATTATGAGAGGGAGATTGTGATGAAGTGCGATATTATTAAGGATTTATTGCCTAGCTATGTGGATGGCTTAACCAGCGGGGAAAGCAATCTTGAAATTGAAAACCATATCAAGGATTGCGCGGAATGCAGGGGAATCCTGGAACGGATGAAATCGGAAATCGCGGCAGATGACGTTGAGGTCAATAAAAAGGACATAAAGCCCTTCAAAAAATTGAATAAAAAAGTCGCGAAAGCGGTGTTGATCACCTTAGTTTCATGCGTTTGCATCGCCGGGGCGTATCTGTTTCTATTCGCCTTTGGCTGGAGCGTGCAGTCTGATGATATCGCGGTGTCTTATTCTAAAAACGACGAAGTAATAACCGTCGATTTCGAATTAAAAGACGGACGGAAAGCCCTGAACAGCTGGTCACGCTACCATGAATCGGTACCGCGGATCAAGTTCACGCAGTGTTACGTCGGCGTTTTAGACGACAGGGGGGAGGAGCCGAATAAATTCTCATATGGAAGGAACTATAGAGATGAAGCAGGGGAGCGGATATCCTTTACTCAAGACGATTATTTCGTGGTACAATATGGAGATA
Source organism: Firmicutes bacterium UBA7709 (assembly GCA_002482405.1). Next base: position 3,750 of record DLFX01000020.1, read on the forward strand.
AAACAGAAAAGTTTTATTGGAAGGATATTGCGGAAAAACTGGGGCTCCAATAATATACCGAAGGGGTTATCAGGCCTGAAGCAGGGATAAAATCAAAAGAGGAGGTTCTATGAACTTTAAATTGTTACAGCGCCAGATAGCAAAGATCAAAGAAATCGCCGTCATGGGCAGGAATGCGGAGATCGACGGCGTGATCTATCACGTCATGGGCATGGTTCTCCGGGAAGATCACACTTTGGAAATGCTGATCCTGGAATATAACGAGGCGGAGCGGGAAAGGATGGAGGCGGCGGAAATCGCAATGCTGACAGGGTCCTCTGAGGATTTCACCGAGGAATCGGTCACCAACCGCGCCGAACAGCGGGGCCACAGAACNNTCTGTCGATTCATGACGTAAATAAAGTTTGCATCGGCGATCTGGAGCTGACAGCCGGCGGAAGCAGAGGCAGCATATGCGGCGGCCTTCAGTGGGATAAGGCGGCGCTGTTTGTTCAATTCCTCTTAAATGGCTGGAATCCGGCGGGCATCGACACCAGGGAAATCGCCGCCATGTATCTGACGAATCTGGCCTTCGAGGGCGACTATGACGCCATTCCGGCCCTTGACAGGGGAGCGTCCATCCGTTTTTCCATGAGTCCGGCCCACACATCCCATCTGGTGGAGCTGCCCGTGACCCTGCGCGTCGGCGTTGAATACCCGGACAAGCTGTATTTTGCGGACAAGGAAGGCGGAGAGCGGCATTGGGCGCAGATCGACAGAGTTTTTCTTTACGATATGTGGGAGGAGATGGAAAAGAACTTTGACGACCCCCGGATGAAAGAGCAATTTACCCCGGAGGAACTTGCCGAGCACAAAGCAGAGTTCGAGGAGCATTTTTCTGAAACCTGCCCAAAAGGAATGTGCTATGCGGTAGTTGAGTATGAGTGCGAGGAAGATATTTCCATACAGTTTTACAGCAAGGCGTGGCTGGACTCGGAGCCGGTCCAAAGCGGCAGAGCCGGTTCAATCGGTTTTATCATGAGCCCGGACGAACCCGCGGGAAAACTTGGCTTAAAGCTGAAAGCCGCTATCATCCCGGAACCGGTGGCTCCGGATACCGGATTCATCGAAGCAGAGCTGTTCCGATATATTCAAACGGGTAAAGCCTATGATATCATGATCGATTCTGACTCCGGGAACTGCTAAAATATTTGCGCTGCCATCCGAGGACAGTTCTACTCCTGGCTGCTCCCTGGAAGGTCTGCACAAATTTTTCGATTTAGGACGGCTATTTTACCGGATTGTTTGTCTTAGCGAATTTTATTCCGGGATATACTGCTATAACGGTGCTAAATTCAAGAATCTGTCAACATAGTGTTCTAAATCGAAAAAATTGTGCAATCCCCTAAAAGCTTTCTAAATTCTCCACTTTCGAAAAGATATGCGGATTATGATGTACGACTTAGTTTTACAGTCTTTCGTGCAGCTTTGAATCTTTATTTGATAAAATTGATTCCCCTGCGGGAGGCGTTAAAACCAGTTGCTTTTGACAGATATTTGCACTATACTTGATAAGTACTGTTAATGGATAGGAAGGTGAGAATTTGGACAGCAAACGTCTTAAAGGAAATCTTTTATTATTAACTGCCGCTCTTATCTGGGGTCTGGCTTTTACCGCGCAAAGAGCCGGAATGGATTATGTGGGCCCCCTGACATTTACCTGTTCGAGATTTACCCTGTCTGTTCTGGTCCTGATCCCGGTGGTGCGCCTCATGGACCGGTCGTCAAAAAAGGAATTGGAGAACAGCGGTGCGGAGAAGCCCTCGCCGGAAGAAGAAAAGCGCCAAAAACGGACGCTTCTCAAGGCGGGCATCGTATGCGGCTGCGTGCTGTCCGTGGCGACGGCTCTTCAGCAAATTGGCCTGGTTTCTACCTCCGCGGGAAAGACCGGCTTTATTACAGCCCTGTACATTGTTTTGGTGCCGGTTTTCAGCATCGCTCTGAAGCAAAGACCCGGATTGAAATGCTGGATCGGTGTGGCCCTGGGAACGGTGGGGCTGTATTTTTTGTGCATTACCAGTTCCTTTTCCATTGCTCCGGGAGACCTGATCGTATTGATCGGAGCCGGCTTCTGGGCGGCCCATATTCTGGTGATCGATCATTTTCTGCCAAAGGTATCGAATCCGGTCAGGATGTCCTTGTATCAGTTTGTCGTCGTTATGGTGGTAAGCTTCATCGGCGCGCTGATCTTTGAAAAGGTAACGATTTCGGCTCTCATAAGCTGTGCGGTTCCGATCCTTTATGCCGGTATCCTGTCCGGCGGAGCCGGTTACACCTTCCAGATCCTCGGCCAAAAGCATACCGATCCGACGGTGGCGTCCCTGATCATGAGCCTGGAGTCGGTATTCGGCGCGATTTTCGGCTTCCTTATCCTGAAAGAAATAATGAGCGCCAGAGAGCTTGCAGGCTGCATCCTGATGTTCGGTGCGATCATCATTTCACAGCTGCCGGACAGAAAAAAGCCGGTGGCCATTTCCTAAAGCAATTTTTTAAATTTTTATTTTAAAGGAGTGTACAATTTTATGGAGGAACAAAGGCGTGAATACGGCCTGTTCACGACAATCGCAATGATTGTGGGAATCGTTATCGGTTCCGGTATTTTCTTCAAATCCGACAATATGCTGGGATATGCCGGCGGAAATGTGGGACTGGCCATACTGGTATTCTGCATTGCGGCATTCACCATCATATTCGGGTGTCTGACCTTCAGTCAGCTGGCCGCATTGACGGACAAGCCCGGCGGATTGATCACCTATGCCAATGAGTTCATCGGCAAACGGGCTGCCAGCATGTTTGGCTGGTTTCAGGTTTTCATTTACTATCCGACGCTGACGGTTATCCTCTGCTGGGTTGTCGGCGTTTACACCGGCCTTACCATGGGCTGGGATCTGACCTTTACAGGCCAGTTTGGAATCGGAATTATCTGGTTTATCATCTGTTTCCTTTATAATATGTTATCTGCAAAGGTCGGCGGCCGGTTCCAGGAGGCAACGATGATCATCAAGCTGATCCCGCTTTTTGCCATTGCTTTGGCAGGGCTTATCTTCGGAGATCCTATCTCAGCGATCCAGCATCCTTCCCCGGAAGCCATTACAGCGGTAAAGACGCTGGGCTGGACCGCGGCCATCGGACCCGTCGCCTTTTCCTTTGACGGCTGGGTCATCTCCATGGCAGTCGCCCATGAGGTCAGAAATTCAAGGAGAAACGTGCCGCTGGCGCTGGTGCTGGCTCCGCTGTTCGTCCTCGCGGCATATCTGATGTATTTTCTGGGAATCACGGGCTACCTCGGAGCAGACAAGGTCAGAGAGCTCGGAGACGCGTCCGTCGCGGCGGCGGCAACAGGCCTTTTCGGCCCCGCGTTTGCAGGAATCGTCTTTGTCTTTGTGACCATTTCCGTAATGGGCACCGCAAACGGGATCATTCTCGGATACATTCGTCTGCCCTATTCTCTGGCGCTGAGAAACGCTATCCCGTTCTCCGCTTCCCTGAGAAAGATCAACACGAAGCTCAATATGCCTGTGAATTCAGCCCTCTTTGCCATCGTTATCAGCTGCATCTGGTGGGTGATCCACTACCTGCAGAACAAATACAGCCTCCTGACGAACGGGGATATCTCGGAAATCGCTATCGCCATGAGCTATGTGCTCTATATCATCCTTTACTATCAGGTCTTTAAACTCTGGAGGCAGGGCAAGGTAAAGGGCGTCTGGTACGGAGTCGTCTTTCCGGTGTTTGCGACGCTGGGCTCGCTGTTCGTGCTGCTGGGCGGACTTACAAACCCGCAGTTCATCATCTTCGTTATCATCTGCCTCATCGCCATCGGCGGCGGTATCCTTTACGGCAGACATGCCTATGAAGACGTTAAATTATAGGAGAAAAAAGGAAAATGAAAAGGCTCCGCATTTCGCGGGGCCTTTTTGGACAGGATCCATCGGTCTGAGCTGACAGGATACCAGGTTGGAAGGTTGTAAAAGGAAAGGACTTAAACATGAGAGAATTGAAAATCGCAATGCTCGGGTTCGGCAACGCCGGGCGGGCGTTTGCAGGATTGCTGCTGGATAAGCAGGAAGAGATCAGGGAAACCTATGGCTGCGGCGTCGAGGTCGTCGCCATCGCTACCGGAAGCCGAGGAAGCCTCGTAAATGAAGCGGGCGTCGATTTGAGGCAAGCGCTGTCGGATATGGAGAGCGCAGGGCGCTTTCAGACGGATAGCCCTGAATATAGCGGACTCAGCGCTATGGAGATCGCGGAACAAGTTGACTATGATGTACTCGTGGAACTGACCCCACTGGCGATTTTTTCAGGCCAGCCGGCGATCAGTCATATTACTGCGGCGTTAAGCCGCAAAAAGCATGCGATCACCGCCAACAAGGGCCCCATCGCATGGGCTTTCGAGAACCTGCGCAGCATGGCGGAGGAAAACGGAGTCCGGTTCTATTATGAAACCACTGTAATGGACGGAACTCCGGTTTTCAATCTGGTGGAAGAGAACCTGCGCCTTTGCAGGGTGAACGAAGTAAAGGGGATCCTGAACTCTACGACAAATTTCATCCTGGAAGAGCTGGCAAAGGGCAGGGATTACGGCGAGGTGATCGCGGAAGGGCAGGCGAAGGGTTTTGTGGAAGCGGATCCTTCTCTGGATGTGGATGGCTGGGACGCGGCGGCAAAAACCGCGGCGCTGCTCAACGTACTGATGGGGGCCGGCATCACACCCGACCAGATCCAGCGCCAGGGCATTGGAGACGTTACGGCGGAACAGATCCGCGATGCGGCGTCGAGAGGAAAGGTGATCAAGCTCCTCTGCAGGGGGACCAGGGATAATAACGGAAAGGTGGCCGGGAAGGTCGGGCCGGAAGAAATCGGCAGAGACGAGCTTTTGGCGACCATAACCGGGACATCCTCCGTCGTTTCCATCACCACCGACCTCATGGGAACCGTTTCCGTCGTGGAGCACGACCCGGAAATCCAGCAGACCGGATACGGGATTTTCAGCGATCTGATCCGGCTGATGGTGAATACTTGATTGATTCTGCTGCCGTGAAATGATAAAATAATTTATCTAGGAAGTGGAGGGGAAATAAATGAACAGCTCCAGATTTAAAGATGAAGAATACGTCCACAGGCCCATCAGCGACCTGAAGGCCATGATAGATACCAGCGCCGCGCTCTTTGCGGACAAAAATGCCTTTCTCGTGAAAAACGCGCCGGGCGGCCCCTATGTACCCGTCAAATTCAGCCGGCTGAAGACGGACATCGACGAGCTCGGAACAGCCCTTATGGATTTGGGCCTGACCGGAAAAAAAATCGCGGTGATCGGAGAAAACCGCTACGAGTGGGTGGTCACTTACCTCGCCGTAACAAACGGAGCCGGCGTCATCGTACCTCTGGACAGAGAGCTCCCTGCCGAGGAAATCCACAATCTGATGGAACGCGCGGAAGTCAGCGCTATCGTATATTCCAGCAAGGTCCGTTCCGTCGTGGAGGAAGCGGTCAAGGGGGTGGGAAGCATTGAATATGTGATCAGCATGGACGCTCCCGACCATACGGAGTCCCAGCTTTCGATGAGAAGGCTTCAGCGGACCGGAAAGCGGCTGCTGCTGGAGGAAAAGCGCTATTTTATCGATGCGGAAATCGACCGGGAGGCGATGTGCTCTCTGCTCTTTACTTCGGGTACCACGGGACTTGCAAAGGGAGTCATGCTGTCTCATAAAAATATCTCGGCCAACGTGTACAACATGTCCAAATATGTGGATGTTTCCAACAACTGTACCGGCCTTTCCGTGCTGCCGATGCATCACACCTACGAGCTTACCTGCCACATATTCACCTGCATCTATCAGGGTTGCTGCATCGCTATCTGCGAGGGGCTGAAATATATCGTGAAGAATATGGCGGAGGCTCAGGCCACCGTCATGCTCGGCGTGCCGCTGATCTTTGAGTCCATGCATAAAAAAGTATGGAAGCAGGCCGAGGCCAGCGGAAAAGCGGATAAGATGCGGACTGCGGTCCAGCTTGCCAAAACACTTGAGAAGTTTAACATCAAGTCCATCAAGAAGCTGTTCAAATCGGTGCATCAGGCTATGGGAGGGCACATGCAGATGTTTATTTCCGGCGCCGCGGCCATCGATCCCACCGTGATTGAGGATTTCAACGCCATGGGCTTCACCATGTTTCAGGGCTACGGCATGACGGAAAACGCGCCTATTATCGCCGTGAACAAAGACCGGTATTATAAGCCTGCTTCCGTCGGCCTGCCGATGCCGGGCACGGAAGTAAAGCTCATCGATCAGGATGAAAACGGGATCGGCGAGATCATCTGCAGAGGTGATTCGGTCATGATCGGCTATTACAACAACCCGGAAGAGACGGCCAAAGTCCTTGTGGACGGCTGGCTCCACACCGGGGACTACGGGTATTTCGACCGGGACGGCTTCCTTTACATTTCAGGCAGAAAAAAGAATGTCATCGTGACCAAAAACGGCAAAAATATCTTTCCGGAAGAAGTAGAATTCTATTTAAATAAAAGCGAATATATCAGCGAGGTTGTCGTATGGGGCATAGACGACGAAAAATCGGGAGACACCATCGTGCAGGCGGAAATCTTCCCGGACTATCCTGCCATCGAGGAGAAGTTCGGCAGGATCGGGGAGGATGAGCTGCGCAAGCTGCTGAAAAGGGAAATTGACGAAGCCAACGAGCATATGCCGCTCTACAAGAGGGTAAGGAGGTTTGAAATTCGCCAGGAGGAGTTTGAAAAAACCACCACGAAAAAGATCAAAAGATATGCTTCGAAGCGCATTTAAATATTAGAGGAAAAGAAAAAACAGGAGGAAAGAAGATGGACGTCGACCAATATAAAGCAGTCAAGGAAAGGGAGATGGAATACGCCCGAAAAAGGGTAGAGGATATCCGAAACAGCAAGGATAAGTTTGTCATGTACCGCGATATCAGACCGGTTACCGATGTGAAGCAGATGATAGAATCCAGCGCTGAACTGTACGGCGGCAATATCGCTTTCCATGTGAAGGATAAAACAGGAGGACCCTACCGGGGGATCACTTACGTGACGATGAAGGATGATATGGACGCCCTGGGCACCGCGCTGATCTCCATAGGCCTGAAGGGAAAGAGCGTCGCCGTTATCGGAGATAACCGGTATGAATGGGCCATATCCTATCTGGCGATCCTCTGCGGAACCGGCATCGTAGTGCCGCTGGATAAGGAGCTCGGAGAATCTGAACTGGAACAGCTCATCAAGGAGGCGGACGTCGAGAGCGTCATTTACAGCAAAAAATATGAGGCGTTCTTTCAGGATATGAAGGAACGCGGAGAAACAAAACTTCAATTTCTGATCAGCATGGATGCGGAGATCAGCGATGAAAAACGGCTGTCCCTGCGGGAAATCACAGAGGCCGGCAGGGTCCTGATGGAAAATGGAAACAGGGAGTTCCTGGACGCGCAGATCCAGCGGGACGCCATGAGCATTCTGCTTTTCACCTCCGGGACCACGGGGATCGCGAAGGGCGTTATGCTCTCCCACGGAAATATCGTAGAAGACGTGATGGCGTCGCCGACGCTGCTTCAGGTGCTGCCGGAGGACGTGTTTTTCTCAGTGCTCCCGCTCCACCATACATACGAGTGCACCTGCGGCTTTCTCGAACCCCTGTATCGGGGGGCTTCCATAGCGTATTGCGAAGGCTTGAAATATATCGTAAAAAATCTGTCGGAGGCCAGGCCCACCTTCTTCCTGGGGGTGCCGCTGATCTTTGAGAGCCTGTATAAAAAAATCTGGCAGAACGCGAAAAAATCCGGAAAAGCGGGAACGCTGAAGAAGCTCATCGCGATCAACAGAAAGACGAAGAAGATCGGGATCGACCTGGCTCCGGTATTCTTCAAGCCGGTTCAGGCTCTGTTTGGCGGGAGAATGAAAACCATGATCTGCGGCGGAGCGGCCATCGATCCCGAGGTATTGCAGGGGCTTCGGGATTTCGGCATCAATGCGCTGCAGGGCTACGGACTGACCGAATGCGCCCCCATCTGCGCCCTGAACCCGGATAAGTACCCGAAAAACGACGCGGCGGGCTATCCGCCTCCGGGATTCGATCTGAAAATCGACAATCCCAACGAGGAGGGCATCGGGGAAATCTGCGCCAAAGGCGGCAATATCATGCTGGGATATTACAATGACCCGGAGGCCACCGCGGAAGTGCTGAAGGACGGCTGGTTCCATACGGGGGATCTGGGATATCTGGATGAAGAGCGCTATGTTCATATCACCGGAAGAATTAAAAACGTGATCATCACGAAGAACGGCAAGAACGTATATCCGGAGGAAATTGAAAATTACCTCGGCAGGATTCCTTACGTGGAGGAGAGCCTCGTATGGGGCAAGCACAGTGAGGAAAGCGGCGAGACCCTGATTTTCGCAAGCATCCGGGCGGATTATGATGAGGTCCGGGACGCTCTGGGGGGAAATTACACCGACGAGGACGTGGCCGCGCTGATCTGGAAGGAGATCGACGTTCTGAACACTCAGCTTCCCCTGTTCAAGCCGATCAGAAAGATAGACATCCGCAAAGAAGAGTTTGAAAAGACGACCGGAAAGAAGATCAAACGGTTTGTCGATTCCAATAAAAGGATTTAGGAGGCAAAACAAATGAGCAATTCTGAAGTGAGATACCCGCTGGTGGAGCTGGATCTGAAGAAGTTTAGAAATAATATCGATCAAGCCGTAGAGCGCTGCGGCAAACTGGGAATCGGACTTACCGGAGTCATCAAGGGCTTTACAGGCCTTCCGGAAGGGGCAAAGCAATTTGCGGAAGCGGGAGTCGACTTTATCGGTTCATCCCGCCTTGAACAGATCCAGGGCTGTATCGATTACGGCATCAAAGTGCCCTATATGCTGATCAGGGTCCCCATGCTGAGCGAAGTCGAAGAAGCGGTGAGGATCACCGATATCAGCCTTAACAGCGAAGTGGAAGTGCTGAGAGCATTGAACAAAGAAGCGCTGAAGCAGGGAAAGGTCCATAAGGTCATCCTCATGGTCGACCTGGGCGACCTCCGGGAAGGATTCTGGGATAAAAAGGAGCTTTTCGACGCGGCGCTGATGGTGGAAAATGAATGTGACGGCTTGTATCTTGCCGGCGTCGGCACAAACCTGGGCTGCTACGGCTCCATTCTGGCCACCCCGGAAAAGATGAACGAACTGATCGCCAATGCGGAAATGATCGAAGAGGCCATCGGCCGAAAGCTGGATATCATCTCCGGCGGTGCCACCACCTCGTTTCCCATGGTGCTCGACAATACCATGCCGGAAAGGATCAACAACCTTCGGATGGGCGAAGGCATCATCCTCGCCAAAGACCTGAAGGACCTTTTCCATCTGGACATGAGCTTCATGTATCAAGACGCCTTTACGTTAAAGGCACAGGTCATCGAGGTAAAAGACAAACCCAGCTATCCCGTAGGGCAGCTGTCCTTTGACGCCTTCGGAAATGTGGGCATCTATGTGGACCGCGGAATCCGCAGACGGGCGCTCCTCGCCCTGGGCAAGGTGGACGTCGCCTTCCCCGATATGATCTATCCCAGGGACAAGGGCATTGAGGTGCTGGGCGCCAGCAGCGACCATCTGATCCTGGACATCGAGAACGCGGAAAAGGAGTACAAGGTGGGCGACATCGTTGAATTCGACCTCTGCTACGCCACCATCGTATACGCCACCAATTCACCGAATGTGAGGATCGTATTTAAATAAAAAGGCCATGGAGGGAGGAACGGAAAATGAGCAATCGGATGGAGGACGCCAGGAGCAAAAAAATTGTCTTTGTGTCGAGCTGCCTGCTGAACACGAACAACAAGGTCAAAGGGCTGGCAAGGTACCCGGGGATGTGCAAGGAAGTGTTTGATACGTTACATAAATACGACCTCGGCATCAATCAGATGCAATGTCCCGAAACCCTGTACATGGGGATACAGCGCTGGTGGACCACAAAAAACCTGTATGACAACGTCGGATTTCGCAGACATTGCCGGGAGCTTGCAAAGCAGGTGGCGGATTACATGAAGTCCTACGAACAGGCGGGCTATGAAACGGTGGCTATCCTGAGCTGCGACGGCTCCCCGACCTGTGGAGTGACCGTGACCAGCTGGGATGAAAACTGGGGCGGAAGCCCGGTGGACCTGAATTACAACGACGCGCTGGTGGAAGGCGCGGGAGTCTATATCGAAGAATTGAAAGAGGAAATCAGGGAGAGAGGGCTCAAAATGCCTCCCTTCTACGGGCTGGCTCTGGATGACGAATCAGCCGATATGGACAAAATCCTTTCGGATTTTGAAGTCTTTATCAAATGGGTATGCGAGGAGAAAAAGTAGCATTAATGTACTCAAAAATGCAAAAATAGCGCAGTCATGCGTCTCAATATGCCCAAATTTTTAAATTCTGCGCCGTGCCATGGGGGTTCTCAAAAACCCTTGAGAATCCCCGGCTGGCGCATAACGTTTTTTTAGTGTGGCGTCCGCCACCTTTTTACTGTACCGGATACATGCCGTGGCTGTTCATATACTGGAATATCTGCTCGCCGTGGCCCTGCTCTTCCTGCTGGATCTTCTGAAGGGCTTGCCGTATCTGGGGCTGAGCGGATTCAAAGACGCCGGTATCATAAGCGCTGGATACATATTTCTCCGTGGACAGCATATCGTGAGCCAGAATCTGGTCCTTGCTGTCGCCGCCTGGCGTCGTCTTGTTCATGCTGACCTGGGCTTTCGGCTGGGTTGACGGTCCTGCCTGGGCAGATGGCATCCCCTGTGCGGCTGTAGTGACGTTAGCCACGCTTGGGCTCATCAGGTTTTGACTCTGTCCGCCGCCTTGGCCGCCGCCCTGACTGCCTTTCTGACCGCCGCTCTGCCCCTGGCCCGCTTTCACCTGGCCGCCGCTTTGCAGAATCTGNNCGTCGCTCGCAAGCTTGCTGAACAACTGCCGCAACACAGGGTCCTGTGCTTGCTGCGCATAATTCTGATATTTTATGACGCAAAGATCCTCTTCCTTTTTCAGATCCTCCAACAGCATCTTCTCTTTTTGACTTAATTGTCCTTGCAAAATAATCACCTCCGTACACATAGTTTGCAGACGGAGGCGATAATTATGCAGTCTATCAAAAAAGAAAAAAATGTCTTTTATAAGATAAGCAAGGTCAGCTTACCATTTGCCTTTTGCCATATGTCCGGCCAGCTCGGCCTTGGATCTCTGCTTGATTACCCAGGCTTCCTGCTTGGCGTGCTCAAAAACGCCGACACAGGGCGGATCAAGATTGATTTCGATCCCTTCTTTTGCCAGGGCTTCGATCTTCATCGCGAGATTTGCGATTTCCATATGGATATCGTTTGTTCTGTCAGAAGTGTAGACCTTCTGTGCTTCTTCTTCGGAAAGGGCGATGAATTTTTCGGCGGGAGCGCCGCATTTCGGACATACGTCCGGCGCCTTATCTCCTTCGTTGGTAAAGCCGCAAACTGTGCATTTCCATAACATTTTTCCGTTCTCCTTTCAATTTTCCGATTATACTTTACTTTTTAAATTATACTATTATGTATCATTATATAACCTGTACCGACATATTCAACCAGATTGTCAGAGAAAAATTCCCAATTTTCTTATTATTGAATTCGTGCGCCTTTATCATTTTGGAGACATTCTATTTACATTTTCTATAAAATTGATATAATGATAAAGGTTGTTTTTTCTTTTCCAAAAGGCGGTGAAAATCTGCAGATCAAAGATTGCGATTCCATTGCACGGAGTTGCTGATTTGCAGAGCTGATTGGTGGAGGAAAAGATAAGCGGATTGTTTTATCAAGTTGCGTTTCGGAGCAACAATTTAAGGAGGACAGGTAATGAAAAAGATCTCATTTTTGTTGGTGGCCGTACTAGTGCTGTCTGCATTGCTGACAGGCTGTGGCGGTGGGGCTGCTGATGAGGGAAAAACAAATGACTCTGCAGTTAAGAGCATCGCTGTAGAAGGCGACACGATCAAAATCGGTGTTTTCGAACCTACGACAGGTGAGAATGGCGGCGGCGGAATGCAGGAAGTTCTTGGAGCCCGTTTTGCGAATACCGTAGCTCCTACTGTAACAATCGACGGAAAAGAGTACAAAATTGAGCTGGTCGAGGTCGACAATCAGTCCGATAAGACCGCTGCCGTAACAGCTGCTCAATCCCTGATTTCCAAGGGCGTTGTTGCAATCATCGGCTCTTACGGCTCGGGCGTATCCATCGCTGCAAGCCAGACCTTTGCTGAAGCAGGCGTTCCTGCGGTTGGCGCTTCCTGCACCAATCCTCAGGTCACGCTGGGAAACGACATCTACTTCAGAGTATGCTTCCTTGACCCGTTCCAGGGTACTGTAATGGCTACATATGCAACCGAACAGGGTTACAAAAACGCCGCAGTCATCAGCCAGAACGGAGACGACTATTCCACAGGCCTTGCCGGATACTTCAAGAAAGCTTTCACAGAACAGGGCGGAACCATCGTAGCGGATGAAACCTATCAGACAAACGAATCTGATTTCAACGCGATCCTTACAAGCGTCAAAGCTGCTAATCCGGACGTCATCTTCTGCCCATCGTCCATCACGACTGCAACTTTGATCCTGCCTCAGGTCAAGGCAAACGGCATCACTGCCCAGGTCCTTGCCGGCGATACATGGGAGAACGCCACCATCATTTCCAAAGATTCCGTTGGCGTAGCATTCTCCACCTTCTTTGACGAAAATGACAGCAGCAATCCTGTTGCCGCCAAATTTGTTGCAGATTTCAAAACATATTTGAATTCAGATCCAAAGAACATTACATTTAATGCAAACACCGATACCGTTGCCGCCGTATCCGCTCTCGGATATGACGCTTACATGGCGATCTACAACGCACTCCAGTCACTGGACGGATCCGGCAAAGCGCTGGACTCCATGGTGATTCGCGATGCGATTGCAAAAGTAAGCTTTGACGGAGTAACAGGAAAGATCTCCTTCGACGATAACGGCGATGCGATCAAGAATACCGCTTACATCAAGACGATTTCCGAAGATTCCGTGACTTCCAAGGAATTCAAGTTCGTCAAGACTCAGACTGTAGAATAATATCAGTCGTTAAAACGGCATGATGTAAACAGGACTTGCAAAATTAAATACGATTTAGCGGCAGGGGGGTTGATTGACCTCCCACCGCTGTTTCTTCGGTTTGTAAAGATTTGTGAAGCGGCACGCTTAATAAATCTTTGCAAATTATGCTGATTATGATTCGGCTGCAATTGTTCATTCAATTATTTAATTTTAGGAGGCAACGTTATAATGACCACAACAGCATTTTTACAATACTGTCTGGCAGGTATTTCCATCGGCGGCATTTACGCGCTGATCGCCATTGGTTATACCATGGTTTACGGTATTCTCCGCCTGATCAATTTCGCTCACGGCGATATTTTTATGATGGCGGCTTATTTCATGATCTTTGCCATGGTAGACCATATGATCCCCTGGTATATTTCTGCGGGTATAGTGATTATAAGCACGATCCTTCTTGGCCTGATCATTGAAAAACTTGCATATCAGCCTCTGCGGTCCGCGCCGAGAATGTCTATCATGATTTCTGCTATCGGAGTATCCTTTCTGCTGCAGAACCTGGCTACATATCTGTTTTCCGCATTGCCGAAGCAGTATCCCTCTATCCCGATTCTGAACAAGACCCTCAATTTCGGTGCGGTATCGACCTCGGTCGTCACCTTTATAACGCCGATCATCACCATTGCCGCGCTGATCGTCCTCATGGCAATCATTAAGAAAACAAAGATCGGAATGGCGATGCGGGCTGTATCCAAGGACTTTCAGACCGCTCAGCTGATGGGGATTGAGATCAATACGGTCATCAGCGTCACCTTTATCATCGGTTGTTTCCTGGCGGCCCTTGGCTCCATGCTGTATTTTACCCCCCGGCCATCTGTATTCCCGCTGGCAGGTTCGCTTCCCGGGCTCAAGTGCTTCGTGGCGGCAGTCTTCGGAGGCATTGGAAGCATTCCCGGCGCTGTGCTCGGCGGATTCCTGATCGGGCTGTCCGAAACTTTCATCAAGGCGGCAGGATATTCGGAATTCAGCGACGTTTTCACGTTTGTCCTGCTGATCGCTGTGCTCATGTTCAGGCCAACGGGTTTGTTTGGCGAAACTTTAGCGGAGAAGGTGTAAATGATGACGAAGAAAACGTAAACTATTTGTTCTATAATTGCATGCCTTGCAATCGCAGCTTTTATCATCTATGTCGGCGAGGGAACCTCGAGTTCTTCCATGCTGCGGACCGTTCTGCAGCTGGGCACGATCTATGCCCTCGTCGCAGTCTCGATGAATCTGCTGAACGGCTTTACCGGACTGTTTTCCCTTGGACAGGCGGGCTTCATGGCGATCGGGGCTTACACCTACGCAGTTTTGACCATACCGATCGACAAAAAACCAAATGTCTATTATCTTTACGGCGTCAATGACGCCCTTGCAAATATCCAGCTCCCGCTGGTACTTGGCCTGATTGCCGGCGGCCTGGTCGCGGCCCTGCTCGCAGCCCTTGTCGGCGCCCCGGTACTGCGGCTCAAGAGCGACTATTTCGCCATCGCTACCCTTGGCTTTTCTGAAATCGTCAGGATTATGGTGGGCAGCTCTCCGCTGAACACGATCACCAACGGGTCCCTGGGATTGAACAGCATTCCCGGATATCCGAACTATTACGTGCCGTTTATCGTTGTGGCGGTCTGTATCGCCATCATCGTGCTGCTGCTGACCAGCTCATACGGAAGAGCCTTCAAGGCCATCCGGGAGGATGAGATCGCGGCGGAGGCCATGGGGATCAAGCTTTCGACCCATAAGCAGATGGCGTTTATCATCAGCTCGTTTTTTGCGGGAATTTCGGGAGCCTTGCTTGCAATGTACCTCGGCGCCATCACTTCGACCACATTCCCCATCATGCTGACCTACAACATCCTTCTCATCATTGTTATCGGCGGCTTGGGCAGCGTGACCGGCAGTGTCATCGCGGCATTCCTGGTGACGGCGGCAAAAGAATGGTGGCTACGCTTCCTGGATCAGCCGATGGTGATTGGGGATTTTCATGTGCCGCTGCTGCGCACCGGATTCAGGATGGTCGTTTTCTCGCTCATCCTCATGCTGGTGGTTCTCTTCTGGAGAAAGGGTATCATGGGCCAGAAAGAATTTTCGTGGGATGGATTGATCAATTTCTTTAAACGGATCGGAAGCAGGCTGAAAGGCAACTCTTCGAAAAAGGGAGGTGCGCTGAATGGCTAATGAAAAGCAGAGCGTGCTCCGCCTCGAAAATATCACGATGCAGTTCGGGGGCGTAGTGGCTGTAAACGACTTGAGCCTTGAAGTGAAGGAAGGCGAGATTATCGGGCTGATCGGGCCCAACGGGGCGGGAAAAACCACCGCGTTCAACGTTGTGACCGGCGTCTACGCACCGACCAACGGTGCGTTGTACCTGAATGACAAGCTGATCGTCAGCAATTATCCCAGAGGAAAGATGAAGGCGATTTATCAGGGACAGAATAAAGGAAAATACACAAAATCAACCTTCCTTTCTCCCGACAGGATTACAAAGATGGGAGTCGCGAGGACATTTCAGAATATAAGGCTGTTCAAGAATCTTACGGTATTTGAAAACGTCCTGATCGCCAAACATATGAACCTCAAGGCGAACATTTTTTCCGCCACCTTTCGGCTGAACTTCAGGGAAGAAAGGCGGCTGAGAGAGGAAACCGAGGAGCTGTTGAAGATCCTCGGCCTTGATAAAAACAAGGATGATATCGCATCCTCGCTGCCTTACGGCAAGCAGAGACATCTTGAGATCGCCAGAGCACTGGCAACCAAGCCGTCTTTGCTTCTTCTGGATGAGCCTGCCGCAGGCATGAATCCCCAGGAATCCGATGAACTGATGCATTTTATCGGAAGAATCCGGGATGATTTCGACCTTTCCATCCTGATGATAGAGCACCATATGCAGCTGGTCATGGGAGTTTGCGAAAGGATTTATGTTCTGGATTACGGGATCAATATCGCAGAGGGTAACCCGGCAGAGATCCAGAACAATCCGAAAGTAATCGAAGCTTATTTGGGGGTGGAGGAATAATGCTGGAAATTAAAGATTTACAAGTTCACTACGGTGGAATTCACGCCCTCAGAGGCATCAGCTTAAACGTAGAAGACGGCAAGATCATCTCCCTTATAGGGGCTAACGGAGCCGGAAAAAGCACGACGTTGAAAGCGATCATGAGTCAGGTTCAGAAAACCTCCGGCGCGGTCATTTATGACGGAAAAGATATCACAAATAAAAAAACGAGAGACATCGTAATGGAAGGGGTCATCCTTACTCCGGAAGGCAGAAGGGTATTTCCCGATCTGACAGTGGATGAAAATATTACTCTGGGCGCGTATACAAGAAGGGACAAGGCGGAAATCACCAAGGACAGGAAATGGGTATTTGAGCTTTTTCCGCGGCTGGAAGAGAGAAAATGGCAGGCAGCTGGAACCCTTTCCGGCGGAGAACAGCAGATGCTGGCGGTGGCCCGTTCCCTGATGGGCAGGCCCAAACTCCTGATGATGGATGAACCTTCCCTCGGACTTGCGCCCCTTATCGTAAAGAGCATATTCGGAATCATCAAGGAGATCAACAAGGCGGGCGTGAACGTACTGCTGATTGAGCAGAACGCAAAGGCGGCCCTGGAAATTTCCGATTACGGATATGTAATGGAAACCGGAGTCATTACTATTTCGGGAACAGGAAAAGAACTGCTGGTCAACGACCAGGTCCGCAAGGCGTACCTGGGAGAGTAACAGCACTGAAGGAGAAAAACCAATGAAAAAGGTCTCATCTTTGTTGGCGGCTGCGCTGATGCTTGCTGCATTCATGACAGGCTGCGGCAGCGACAACAAGAGCAGCGACGAAAGCACATTGCCCGATACGATCAAGATCGGCATATTTGAGCCCCTGACCGGTTCGGATGCCGCCGGCGGAGAGCTGGAGAAGAAGGGCATCGACCTTGCCTATAAACTTTATCCCAATGTAACCATTAACGGGAGAGAAATCCCCGTCGAACTGAAGTACGCTGACAATAAATCGGACAAAATAGAATCTGAAAATGCGGCAAAAAAACTGGTGAATGATTTTGGCGCAAACATCGTACTGGGCAGCTGGGGAAGTTCCAACTCCATCGCTGCGGGACCGGTCTTCAAAGAAGCCAAAGTTCCTGCAATCGGAACATCCTG